>DATGDG010000221.1:0-2991 GCA_035311025.1 Casimicrobiaceae bacterium | reverse complement strand
GGCAACTCGCAGATCTCGTTGAGCGTGCCCCGGTGGAGCGGGCCCGGCACCGGCCGTTCCAGGGGAACGCAGGGGCGGTTGCCGGATCCTAGCGGTCGGACCGCGAGAGGGACACGGCCGTCTTGGCGAACTTGATCGTCGAGGCGCTGTCGCCTTTTTGCGCTGCATCACGGGCGCGCTCCAGCGCGGCCTGCGCCGTCTGGAAACGGCTTTGTGCTTCGCGCACGGCGATCTCAGCCTGCCCAAGCGCGGTCTCAGCCTCCTGACTGAGTCCCGAGGACGGCGCCTGCCCGGCGCCTGTCGCGGGCGTCCCTTGCGCGACTTCCACGGGCTTGCCCTCGCTCGCGGCGGCGCCGGGCGGCCTTGCCCACGGCAGGTACGGATCGTTGGCACCGCTCGGCGCGGGCGGCGGCGCGGGTTCCGTCGATCGCGGCGTGGAGGGCGTGGTGCCCCCACGATCCGCCGGCGCCGACTTGGCCGCTGGCTCGACTGCCCCGAAAGAACGCTGACTCATGTTGTCGTTGACCTGGGCGGTGACCGGCACGCGATACCTGACGATACTGCCGTTGACGATCCTGTCGACCTCCTTCCATTGCACCGGCGGCGACGTCTGCGATTTCTCGTCGGACGCCGATGTGCCGGCGGTCGAGCATGCCGAGAGCACCGCGAGGGAGCCGACGGCGATGAGTCTCGAGGCCGGAGTCATGTCTGGTGCGTCCTATAGGAATCGCCCGTCGCGCGGCGCTGCCATCAAAGCCTAGAGCCGGCATCGCGCGAGCGTCAAGCAAGGGGGCGTCGGAAACTTGGTGCCGACCGAGGGCGGCCGCGCACGCAACCCGTCAGATCAATCCCGCCCCGCGGGCCCACTGGTACTTGGCGCCGAGCACCGCGACCGGGATTTCCGTCGAATAAGCATACGCCGGGATGCCATGCTGGTACAGGTACTCGGCAGCCTCCTCGACCTCCACGTCGCCCGCGAGCGATGCGACGATCGGCTTCTGGATGCCCTTGGCCTTCATCTCCTCGACGACCTCGACGACGAGCTTCGCGAACACCATCGGCGGCGTGACGATCGTGTGCCAGTAGCCGAGGATCAGCGCGTGGATGCGTGGATCCTCGAGACCGAGGCGGATCGTGTTCTGGTAGGTCTTCGGCGGCTCGCCGCCGGTGATGTCGACCGGATTCCCAGCGGCACCGAACGGCGGGATGAACTTGCGGAATGCGGCGTCGAGATCGGCGGGCATCGCCATCAGCGACAGCTTGTTGTCGACGCAGGCGTCGGACAGCAGCACCCCCGAGCCGCCGGCACCGGTGATGATCACGACGTTCTCGCCCTTGGGCGTCGGCAGCACCGGGATGCCGCGCGCGAACTCCAGCAGGTCGCGCAGGCTGCGGGCGCGGATCACGCCCGATTGCTTGAACACGTCCTCGTAGATCTTGTCGTTGCCCGCCAGCGCGCCGGTGTGCGAGCTCGCCGCCTTCGCGCCGGCCGAGGTGCGGCCGGCCTTGAGCACGACGACCGGCTTCTTCCTGGACACGCGCTTCGCCACCTCGGCGAAAGCGCGCCCGTCCTTCAGGTCCTCGCAGTGCTGGGCGATGATGTGGGTGTTCTCGTCCTGCTCGAAGAACACCAGCAGGTCGTCCTCGTCGATGTCCGACTTGTTGCCCAGGCCGACGATCGCCGACACGCCCATCTTGGCCGAGCGCGAGAAGCCGATGATTGCCATGCCGATGCCGCCCGACTGCGACGACAGCGCCGCATGCCCCTTGACGTCGTAGGCGGTGCAGAACGTCGCGCACAGGTTCTTCCACGTGTAGTAGAAGCCGTAGATGTTCGGGCCCATCAGTCGCACGTTGTACTTGCGCCCGATCGCCACGATCTCGTTCTGGCCCTCGACGTTGCCGGTCTCGGCGAACCCGGAGGGGATCAGCACCGCGCCGGGAATCTTCTTCTCGCCGACCTCGGTGAGCGCCTGCGCGACGAACTTGGCGGGGATCGCGAACACCGCGACGTCGACCTCGCCCGGGATGTCCTTGACGCTCTTGTAGGCCTTGAGGCCCATGATCTCGGCCGCCGACGGGTTGATCGGGTAGATCTTGCCCTTGTAGCCGCCGTTGATCAGGTTCTTCATCACCGAGTTGCCGATCTTGCCTTCCTCGGACGACGCGCCGATCACCGCCACCGCGTCGGGCTTCATGATGCGGTTCATCGCGCGGACGATCTCGTCCTCGCTCGGGCGGTAGCGCGCGGGCGCGGGGTTCCAGTCGGCGACGATGCGCACGTCGGCAGCCGTCGCGCCAGCCCTGGTCGCGAACACCGGGTTCAGGTCCATCTCGGCGATTTCGGGAAAATCCGAGACCAGCTGCGAAACGCCGACGATGATGTTCGCCAGCGCATCGCGGTTCACCGCGTCCGCCCCACGCACGCCTTTCAGGATCTGGGCGGCGGCGATGCCGTCCAGCATCGACAGCGCCTCGTCCGGCGTCACGGGGGCGAGACGGAAGGTGATGTCCTTCAGCACCTCGACCAGCACGCCGCCGAGTCCGAAGGCGACGAGCTTACCGAACGATGGGTCGGTGACGGCGCCGACGATCACCTCCTGGCCGCCCGCGAGCATCTGCTGCACCTGCACGCCCTGCAGCTTCGCATTGGCGCTGTATTTGCGCGCATTCGCCATGATCGTCGCGAAACCCTGCTCGACGTCCTGCGCGCTCTTCACGCCGACGAGCACGCCGCCCGCCTCGGTCTTGTGCAGGATGTCCGGCGACACGATCTTCAGCACGACCGGGAATCCCATCCCGGCGGCGAGGCTCACCGCTTCGGCCGCGGTGGTCGCGACGCCTTCCTTCGGAACCGGAATGCCGTAGGCGTCGCAGACGAGCTTGCCTTCGGGGGCGGTGAGCGACGAACGCCCATCGGCCTTCACCTTCTCGAGAATCTTCCTGACTGCTGCCTTGTCCTGCGCCATCGCCTGCCCCCTGGGATTGCCG
>DATGDG010000220.1:0-2045 GCA_035311025.1 Casimicrobiaceae bacterium | reverse complement strand
GACCGCGAGAATCTGGCGCTGGTTGACGAGGTCACTGTAGCGCCGAAGCGGTGAACTGGCCCACAGGTAATGCGAAAGGCCCAGGCCCTGATGCTCGCCGGGACGGGTGCTCATCTTCACCTTGCCGCCTGCCTGGACGCGATACATCCCGGGTGCGCCGGCATCCGCGAGGCGCCGGCCCCAGGCATGGTTGACGTGGATCATCAGTTCGGCGACCAGCCGATCGAGCGGGCTGCCTCGCGTGCGGGGGACGATGGCCACGCGTCCCGGCTCGCCCGCCGACGTGCCGTTCCAGTCGACATCGAAGCTGTAGTCGATCCGCACGGGATCGGTCTTGCCGCGCGCTTCGTACAGCCGCTTCGCGAACTGCCACAGCGCACGGAGCTCGGCCGTCCAGCGCGGCTCGCCCACCGCAGGCGCATCGCTCGCGAAAGCCTCGGTGAGCGCATCGAGCCGCAGGTTCGCCGCGATCGGCACGCGCTCGAGCACCGTGCGCTGCGCGATCGTCGCGCCGTCGGGCGCCGCCTCGACGTAGAGCGAAAGCGCCGGAGGGGTCGTACCCTCGGCGAGGGTGAACGCCGCCACCGCCGCGTCGGGCAGCATCGTCAGCTTGCGTCCCGGCATGTAGACGGTCGACAGCCGCGCTCTCGCGATTGCGTCGAGCGGCGTCCCGCGCGCTATCGCAAGCGCCGGGCAGGCGATGTGGATGCCGATCTCGACGTTGCCGCCGTCGAGCCTGCGCACCGAGAACGCATCGTCGATCTCGGTCGTCGCGGCGTCGTCGATTGAGAACGCCTCGACCTGCGCAACCGGCAGCTCGGGAATCGCCGGCAGATCCCCCCAGGGCGGAAACGCCATGCCGGTCGGAAAGGACTCGACGAGGAAGCGCCTGAAGTGGTAATCGTGGGTCGAGGCGATCGCGCCGCAGGCCGCGAGCAGCTGCAGGGGATTCGCTTTCTGCGCCTCGCAGGCCGCGTTGAGCGCCTTCCACTCGGGCGAATTCTTGTCCGGCCGGTAGAGCAGCATGTCGAGCTTCGCCGCCAGCGCGTCGGGCAGCCGCCCAGCGCCGAGGTCGGCGGCCCAGGCCGCGATGTCGCGCGCCTCGCGTTCCTTGCGGGTGACCGACGCGAGGGCAGCCTTGAGCGCCTCGGGGGGAGCCTTGCGATATCGCCCGCGTCCTTTGCGATAGAAATACATCGGTGCCGCGGACAGCGCCAACGCGACGGCCGCCGACTCGGCTGCCGCGGGCGTGCCGCCGAAATACTCGCGCGCGAGCTCGTCGAAGCCGAACTCGCCGTCGACCGACACCTCCCACAGGAACCGGGTATCGATGCCGGCGACGATCTGGTGGGCGCGCGCCATCGTCTCGGCAGGTGAAGGCGAGGCGAAGCGCAGCAGCACGTGCGCCGTCTTGATCTTCTGGCGCTTGCCCGATGCGGCTTCGACCTGCAGCGACGCGTCGTTGTCGGCGAGCAGCGTCCCGGCCTTCAACTGCCCGTCGTCCTCGAACAGCACATTCATGGAAAGGCGCCGGCGGCGGCGTCACGCGGAGGGGGCGCAATTATAGCCGCGCCACGTAGAATGCCCGATTCGACGACGGGGAAGCGCAATGGAATATCGGCGACTGGGAAGGAGCGGACTCGAGGTATCGGTCGTGTGCCTCGGGACGATGATGTTCGGCGACCGGACCGGACACGCCGAAGCCGGCGAGATCGTCGCGCACGCGTTCGACGCCGGGGTGAATTTCATCGACACCGCCGACGTCTACGCCGACGGCGCGTCGGAGACGATCACCGGGGCCGCGATCCGCGCCCATCGCGCGCGCTGGATACTCGCAACCAAGGTCGCCAACGTCATCGGCGGCGCCGGCAACGAGATGCCGCACACCGGAGGACTGTCGCGCCGCTGGATGTTCCAGGCCTGCGATGCGAGCCTGAAACGTCTCGGCACCGACTGGATCGACATCTACTACCTGCACCGCGACGATCCGAAGACGCCGCTCGCCGAAACGGTCGCCGCGATCGGCGACCTGATTCGCGCCGGCA
>DATGDG010000219.1:0-2614 GCA_035311025.1 Casimicrobiaceae bacterium | reverse complement strand
TGCCAGGCGTCGGCCTCTTCGGTATAGCCGGCGTTCACGAGGGCGAGCAGCGTGAATGCAGCGTCGCGCAACCAGCAATAGCGATAGTCCCAGTTGCGCGACCCGCCGAGCTTTTCAGGCAGCGAGGTCGTCGGCGCGGCGACGATGGCACCGGTCGCGGGGAAGCTCAGGCCCTTCAGCGTGACCAGCGATCGGCGTAGCGGGCTGGACCATCTGCCCTTGATGGCGCAGCGTCCGGCCCAGTCGCGCCAGAAGGCCCGCGTGCGCTTGCGCTGCGCGTCGACGTCGACCGGCGGGGGCAGCTCGAGGTGTGAGGCCCGGAAAGTGAGGACGAACGGAATCGTCTGGCCTTTCCTGACCGTGAAGCGGCCCACCGTGTGCAGGTCCTTGCCACGCAGGGCCACTGGCGTTCGCAACACGAGCATCGAGGGGCCCGCGATCGCAGTCAGGGTCTGCGCGTCGACCCGGTTCACCCACGGCACCGACCTGCCGTAGTCGAAGCGTATGACGAGATCCGTTTCCATCGCCATCGTCCCTTCGTGCCCGACGACCAGGCGCACGATCGAGGTGTCGGCCCCATCCACCGGCATGAAGTCGACGAGCGACACCCGGCCGCCGTCGTTCTCGAACTGGGTTTCCAGGATCAGGCCGCCATCCTGGTAACGACGCCCCACCCTGCTCGCGTGTCTCGGGGCGATTTGCCAGCGGCCGTTCTCGCGATCCCCCAGCAGTGCCGCGAAGCACGCGCCGGAATCGAAGCGCGGCGCGCAGAACCAGTCGACCGATCCGTCTCGCCCGACGAGCGCGGCCGTGCGCAGGTTGCCGATCATCGCGTAATCTTCGATCCTGGAGGTCACGGTGCGTGAGGACCTCCGGTGGCCTCGATCATTCGAGCGGCGGCCCGATCGGCGAGGACCCGCGCGTTCGTCTGCGTGACGCGTCCGGCCGGGATCGTCGCGTCGCCGTGGCACAGCCGCAGCAGCATCTGCGCCTTCTCTGGGCCACTGACCACCCACAGCAGCTGCCTCGCGCGGTTCAGAATCGGGTAGGTCAGCGTCATCCTCGGGTGGCCCTGATAGGGTCCGGCGAGCCCGACATCGGCGTCACTGACATCGAGCACCGGATCGTCGGGGACGAGCGATGCCGTGTGCCCGTCGGCGCCGAGCCCGAGGTGGATCAGGTCGAGCGTCGGCGGTGATCCCGCGACGGCGCGCAACACCGACGCGTAGCGCAGGACCGCATCGGCGAGGTCGCCCGCCTCGACCGGCATCGGATGGATCTGCGACGCGGCAATGGGCGCGAGCGAGAGAAGGTTTTCCTGCAGACGCGTGAGGTTGCGATCGGGATCGCCGGCGGGGGCAAGGCGCTCGTCGACCTGGAAGATCTGGACCGCCGGCCACGGGACATTCTCTCCGGCCAATGCCCGCAGCATCGGCCACGGCGTGCGCCCGCCGCTGAGCGCCAGCACGAAGCGGCCGCGCGATGTCACCGCTGCGCGCGCCTCTCGCGCGATCAGCGCCGCCGCAGCGTGCGCGACGGCTGCGCCGTCGGGAAGGACTTCGATCCGCATCATGTCACCGGGGCGGCGCGACGATCGCGGCGGCCCTCGGTTCGCCGAGCGATGACGATGCGATCGCCCCCTCCGTCGCGAGTGCAGCGATTGCCGATGGCGACCGGTCGAACACCACGCAGTCGTGGTGGCCGCTCGTGAGCCGCTTCGCCACGTTCGCTCCCCGGCGCCCGAGACCGATCATTCCGAGTTGCATCGCGGATTCCTCCCGGGCTTGCCGAGGGACCGCAGGTGAGCGCTGCCGGCGCGCAGTCGCGCAGTGTCCGGGGGAGTTCGGTCGTGCGTCGTTTCCCACAGGCGAAAGCCCCCGGCGAATGCTGCGCTGTTGTCGACGAGGCGACAGCCGGGCGGCAGCTTCTTCAGGTGCGCGGCGTTGCCGCCACCGATGACGACATCGTCCGGCTCGAGGGCTGCGACGAAGTGCGCGACGACGTCCGCCACGCGCTTGCGCCACGTCTTCTTGCCGAGCTTCTCGAGGCCGCGCAGGCCGACGTAATCTTCATAGGTCCTCTTCCTGTAAGGAAGATGCCCGAGTTCCATGGCCTCGACGATGCCGTCGATGATCATCGCCGAGCCGAGGCCCGTTCCGAGGCCCAGGAACAGCATCTTGCCGCCCCGGTATGCGCCGAGTGCCTGCATCGCGGCATCGTTGGCGACCCTGACCGGGCGAGCGAACGCCGCGTCATAGTCGAACGCCACCCACCCGGATCCCAGGTTGGCGGGCTCGGCGATCGGCCGCCCTCGCAGGACGGGGCCGGGATAGCCGATGGCGACGACGTCGTACGTCCAGCCGCGCGCGAGCCGTTTCACGCCGGAGACCATCTCCCCAGCCGTCAACTCGGGACCCGAGGCGAATTTCCGCTTCAGGCGCCTGCCGGTGGCGAGCAGCTTGACGTGGGTCCCTCCCACATCGACGACCAGGATGTTCATGCTCTCGACCGCTCGAGCACCGGGTTGTGGCAGCGCCCGCCGAATGGCACGGCCGGCTTGGAGCGCACGGCCGTCAACGGGTGCAGCCGCGTTCCCTCGCCTCCGGCAAGGACG
>DATGDG010000218.1:0-3817 GCA_035311025.1 Casimicrobiaceae bacterium | reverse complement strand
TGCATGTGCAGCAGCACCGACTGGTTGCGATGGAATGGCGGGTCGAACCAGAACCGGCGCTCGGCCGGAAAGCCGGCATTCATCCTGACGTCGGCGATCAGGAAACGGTCGCGGAACACGCGCCCCTTCGTCTCCAGTCCGAGCATCGAGCGCAGCGGCGACCGCGAGCCGTCGCAGGCGATGACGTATTCGCCCTGCACGCGATAGCGGCCTTCCGGAGTCTCGACGGTCAGCAGGACGTGGTCGGGCCGCTGCTCGACCGCGACCACGCGGTTCCTCCAGCGCACCTCGACGTTCGGAAGCGCGGCGGCGGCCTCGTACAGGTAGCCTTCGCAATAGTACTGCTGCAGGTTGATGAAAGCCGGACGCCGGTGCCCGCTTTCGGGCAGCAGGTTGAACGAGTAGACGAGCCCGTCCTGGAAATACACCTTGCCGATGTTCCACGAAACACCCTTGTCGACCATGCGCTGGCCCACGCCCAGGCGATCCCAGATCTCCAGCGTCCGCTTGGCGAAGCAGATCGCGCGCGACCCGGCCGAGAGCCTGCAGTCGTCGTCCAGCACGACCGCCGGAACGCCGTGACGCGCGAGGTCGATTGCCATCGTAAGGCCGATCGGGCCTGCACCGACGACGATCACCGGGTGGCGGCGGGGTTCGGCCGCGTCCTGGTCCGCGCACCGCGCGTAGGGGAACTCCAGGCGCTGGTAGTCGGCGTCCACGTCGCTCGCTCCGCAGTCGGTGCCGGCTACCCTTCGAGTGCCTTCCACATCTCCATGTCGCGCTGGGCCGTCCAGATCCGCGGATCGGCGTGCCCGGTCGCGAGGTCGTAGGCACGTGAGACGTCGAAGGGCATGCAATGCTCGAAGATCACCCATTGCCCGTATTTCGGCTTGAGCGCGTCGAACGTGTCGCGATAGATCGAGCGCAGGTCCTTGCCCGCGGCGACACCGGCCCTGACCGATGCATAGAGATCGGCGATGAACGCCCGCGTTCCCGCGAGGCCCGCCTGCACCTCGCGCGGCGTCGTCAGCGACGCGCCGCGGCCGGGCACCAGTTTCTCTGGCTGCAGGGCGGCGATCGCATCGAGGGTCGCGGGCCAGTCCTCGTAATAGGCGTCGCCCGCATAGGGCGTGGCGCCGTACTCGACGAGATCGCCGGAGAACAGGATCTTCTCGCCCGGAAGCCAGACGACCGTGTCGCCCTTGGTGTGGCCGCGGCCGAGTTGGAGGATCTTCACCTCGAGCTTGCCCAGCCATAGCGTCATCTCGCCCTTGAACACCAGGTTGGGCCAGGTGAGCCCGGGCACCGATTCGACCGCGCGAAACAGGCGGGGGAAGCGCTCGATCTCGCTCCTCATGTCCTGCGCGCCGCGCTCGACGATCAGGTCCCGGGTGTCCTGGCTGGCGATCACGTGGCTCGCGCCATAGGCCGATGCGCCGAGCACGCGCACCGCGTGATAGTGCGACAGCAGAACGTAGCGGATCGGCTTGTCGGTCACCTCGCGGATGCGGCGGATGACGTCCTGCGCCATCACCGGCGTCGCCTGGGTGTCGATCACCATGACCGCGTCGTCGCCGACGACGATGCCGGTGTTCGGATCGCCTTCGGCGGTATAGGCCCAGGCGTGATCGGAGAGCTTGTCGAAACTCACCTTCTTTTCGGCGAGGTCGGCATGCGAGGCGAAAGTCTTGCTCATGGGCGTCTCCAGGATGGTCGTGGTCTGCAGGCACTCGGCGGCATGCGGCGACTTCAGCGGCTTGCCTCGAGCGTTGCTTCCACGGTGATGCGCTTGCCGTCGCGCAGGATGCCGAGAGGCACCCGTGCGCCGGGATCGAAGTCGTCGAGGCGTGCCTGCAGTCTCGGCACGCTGGTCACCGGCTGGCCACCGACGGTGACGATGATGTCGCCGGGCACGAAGGTTCCGTCGCGCTCGAGCCGCGCACCGCGCAGGCCGGCCGCGGCGCCCGGCCCGTGCGGCGCGACCTTGAGCACGAAGACGCCCCGGACGCCCAGACGTTCGGAGAGCACGTCGTTGAGGTCGGCGTCGATCTCGATGCCCAGCGTCGGCCGGGTGTATTTGCCGTGGGCGATCAGTGCGGGCACGACGCGGTTGATCGTGTCGATCGGCACCGCGAAGCTGATGCCTGCCGATGCGCCGCTGGGGCTGTAGATCGCCGTGTTCATGCCGATCAGGCGCCCCGCGCTGTCGAGCAGCGGCCCGCCGGAGTTGCCCGGATTGATCGCCGCATCGGTCTGGATCAGGTGCTCGATCGTGTTGCCATCGTCGCCGTCGAGCGATCGGTCGAGCGCCGACACGATCCCCCGGGTCAGCGACCAGTCGAGCCCGAAAGGATTGCCGATCGCATAGACGAGTTGCCCGACCTCGAGGTCATGGCTCGTGCCCACCGGCAGCGGCGGCGGAGGATTCGACGGCACCTTGATCCGGAGCACGGCGATATCGTGGAAGGCGCTGGCACCCACCAGCGTCGCCGGATAGTCGCGTCCATCGCTCAGTCGGACCTTGGCGGACGATGCGCCCGAGATCACGTGGTAGTTGGTGATGACGTGGCCCTGCTCGTCCCATATGATGCCCGAACCCGTGCCCCGCGGAATGCTGCGGACGTTGCGCGACCACAGGTCGCGCACCTGCTGCGAGGTCGAGATGTAGACGACCGAGCGCTTCGACTTGTCGAAGATGTCGATGGTCAGTCGCTCCTCGGGCGTCAACGGACCGCGCGGGGTCACCGGCCGCGCATCGGTCGGCGCGGCGACCGAGATCGCGATGCAAAGCGACATCACGGCGACGTGGACAGACCGGAAGATCCGGGAAGCAGGCGGAAAGCGGAGTCGCGGACGCATGACGGAACGGCGGCTTGAGATGGGCAGCCTGCGGAGCTTGCGCAGGCTGCCCCATTCTACCGGTGGATGAACCCCGGCACCGGTCCGGCCCGCGCCGGACGCCGTCGCATCAGCTGTTCTTCCCGGCGGCGGCGCTCTACGGCGCAGTCGCGCTCCCATGGTCGGTGCTGGCCATGACCGGTGTCGTGCACGGCCCCGCGTCGCTCGCCACGCCGGCCGGCCACGCGCACGAGATGCTGCTGGGGTACGCGCTCGCGGTCGTCGCGGGCTACCAGCTCCCGCCGATGCCACCGCTGCGCCTGGCCGCGCTGTTCACGCTCTGGCTCGCGGCCCGCGTCACCTGGGTCGCCGGCCCGGCGGGCGCCCTCTCCGCGGTGCCCGACGTCGCATTCGCCGCCGCGCTCGCATGGCATGTCGTGCCGCGATTCATCGTCGCCGCCAAGAAGCTGCGCAACCTCGCCCTGCCTGGAATTCTCGCCGGCGTATCCATCGCGGCCGCGGCCTTGGACATCGCTGCGGGCCTTTCGCAGCCGGCAGGGGTCGCGGCGATCGCGCTGGTCCTGGTGCTGCTGCTGGCGGCTCTGATGCTGTTCATCGGAGGTCGCATCATCGGGCCCGCGACCGCGGGCCAGATCTACCGGCAGGGCAGCGTTCCGGCCGTGCGGCTGCAAACGCGCATCGAGGGCTGGCTGGTCGTCCTGATGGCGATCGCCATCGCCGCCGCGCCGATTCCGGCGCTGGAGCCCCTCGTCCGCGCCGCGTGCATCGCCGCGGGGGCGCTCGCCCTCGTCCGGTTGCTGCGCTGGCGATTGTGGCGTTGCCGCGGACGTCCCGACCTGCTGTGCCTCGGAACCGGCTATGCGTGGCTCGCGCTCGGCGTGACTGCGCTGGGGTTCGCGGCCGCCGGGGCGGCGCGCACCGCGGCGATCCACGCGATCACGGTCGGCGCGCTGGGAAC
>DATGDG010000217.1:0-4988 GCA_035311025.1 Casimicrobiaceae bacterium | reverse complement strand
CGCGCCGGTGCGCACGCTCACCCCCATCCGGCCGAGCAGGCGCTGCGCCGCCGTCGACAGCCGCGCGGGCAGCGCCGGCAGGATGCGATCGGTGGCCTCGATCAGCACCAGGCGGATGTCCTTGTCGGGATCGATCCGGTCCAGCCCGTAGGACACCAGCGTGCGTGTCGTGTTGTGCAATTCGGCAGCGAGCTCGACGCCGGTGGCGCCCGCGCCGATGATCGCGACCTGCAGCTGCTCCCGGCGCAGCGCTCCGGCCTGCGCATGGGCACGCAGGTAGGCATTGACCAGCCTCCGGTGGAAACGCTGTGCCGAAGGGGGGTCGTCGAGGGCGATCGCGTGCTCGCTCGCCCCCGGCGTCCCGAAATCGTTGGTCGTGCTGCCCACCGCGATGACCAGCGTGTCGTAGGGAATCGACCGCGCGTCGGTGACCTGGTCGCCGTCCTCGTCGACGAACGGGGCGACGTGGACGCAGCGCGCCGTCCGGTCGAGCGCGTTCATCTCGCCGATCAGGTAGCGGAACGAATGCCAGTGCGACTGCGCGAGGTAATCGGTCTCGTAGACGTCGATGTCCATGCTCCCGGCGGCGATCTCGTGCAGGTGCGGCTTCCAGAAATGGGTCCGCGCCCGCTCGATCAGCGTCACCTCGGCCCTGCCCCGGCGCCCCAGCGTGTCGCCGAGCCGGGTCGCGAGCTCGAGCCCGCCCGCGCCGCCGCCGACGATGACGATCCGATGTACCCCCGGTTGCTGCGCCGGCGGCATCGGCAGCTAGCGCTGGGCGCCTGCGTCCGCGACCGCGACGGCGGTCATGTTGACGATGCGTCGCACCGACGAGGACGGACTCATGATGTGCGCAGGCTTCGCCGCGCCGAGCAGGAAGCCGCCGACCGCGACGTTCTCGCCGGCCGTGACCCGCAGCGCGTTGTACGTGATGTTGGCGGCGTCGATGTTGGGCATGATCAGCAGGTTCGCGTCGACGCCGAGCCGCGACTCGGGAAACTCGCGGTCGCGGATCTCCTTCGACAGCGCCGCGTCGGCCTGCATCTCGCCCTCGACGTCGAGATCGGGCATCCGCTGCAGGATCAGCCCGAGCGCATCGCGCATCTTCTGCGCCGACGGCGCGTCGGAGCTGCCGAAGCTCGAATGCGACACCAGCGCGACGGAGGGCTTCTGGCCGAAACGCTGGACCTCCTCGACCGCCAGCAGCGTCATCTCGGCGATCTCTCCCGCCGTCGGATCGCGGTTGACGTGGGTGTCGCAGATGAACAGCTGCCGGCGCGGCAGGATGACCATGTTCATCGCCGCCAGCGTATTCACCCCCTTGCGGGTGCCGATGACGTCGCGGATGTACCTCAGGTGATCGGGATGGTTCCCGAGCGTCCCGCACAGCATCGCGTCGACGTCGCCATGGCGCAGCAGCATCGCGGCGATCAGCGTCGGCCGGCTGCGCATCTCCTCCATCGCGGGCCCGCGCGTGACGCCCTTGCGGCGCATCAGCCGGTAGTAGTCGAGCGCATATTCGCGGTGCCGGGGATCGTCGAGGATGTTGACGACCTCGCAGTCGCGCCCGGGCGACAGGCGCAGCCCGAGCTTGCCGATGCGCGAGGCGATGATGTCGGGACGACCGATCAGCACCGGATGCACGATCCCTTCGTCGATGCAGGCCTGCGCCGCGCGCAGCACCCGCTCGTCCTCGCCCTCGGCATAGGCGACGCGCCGGGGCGAGCGCTTCGCCGCGGCGAACACCGGCGCCATCGGCGTGCCCGAGTGGTAGACGAACTGCATCAGGCGCTGGCGATAGGCGTCGAAATCGGCGATCGGGCGGCTGGCGACGCCGCTTTCCATCGCGGCCCGCGCCACCGCCGGCGCGATGTTGACGATGAGGCGCGGATCGAAGGCCCGCGGGATCAGGTAATCGGGGCCGAACGCGGGTGTGGGCTCGCCGTAGGCGATCGCGACGATCTCCGAGGGCTCGGCCCGCGCAAGTTCGGCGAGCGCGCGCGTCGCGGCGAGCTTCATCGCCTCGTTGATCGTGCTCGCCCCGCAGTCGAGCGCGCCGCGGAAGATGAACGGGAAGCACAGCGAGTTGTTGACCTGGTTCGGGTAGTCCGAACGCCCGGTGCCGATCAGGCAGTCGGGTCGGGCGGCTTTCGCGACCTCGGGACGGATCTCGGGCTCGGGGTTCGCCATCGCCAGGATGAGCGGCCGCGCTGCCATCCGCTTGACCATGTCGGCCGTCAGCACGCCGCCGGTCGACAGCCCGAGGAAGATGTCGGCGCCGTCGATCGCGTCGGAGAGCGTCCGCGCCGGGGTGTCGCGCGCATAGCGCGCCTTGTCGCCGTCCAGCGTGCCACCGCGCCCCTTGTGCACGACCCCCTTGCTGTCGACGATCGTGACGTGCTCGCGCTTCATGCCGAGGCTGACCTGCAGGTCGAGGCAGGCGATCGCGGCCGCCCCCGCCCCCGAGCACACCAGCTTCACGCTGCCAATGTCCTTGCCGACGATCGCGAGCCCGTTCAGCACGGCAGCCGCGGTGACGATCGCGGTGCCGTGCTGGTCGTCGTGGAACACCGGGATCTTCATCCGTTCGCGCAGCTTGCGCTCGATGTAGAAGCACTCGGGCGCCTTGATGTCCTCGAGGTTGATCCCGCCGAAGGTCGGCTCCAGCGCGGCGACGACTTCGACGACCTTGTCGGGGTCGGTCTCGCCGACCTCGATGTCGAAGACGTCGATGCCGGCGAACTTCTTGAACAGGCAGGCCTTGCCCTCCATCACCGGCTTGCCGGCGAGCGCGCCGATGTTGCCGAGACCGAGGACCGCGGTGCCGTTGGTGACGACCGCCACCAGGTTCGCGCGCGCCGTGTAGCGCGCCGCCAGCGTCGGATCGTCGTGGATGGCGGTGCACGCGTAGGCGACGCCCGGCGAATACGCAAGCGACAGGTCGCGCTGGTTGGACAGCGCCTTGGTCGGTGCGATCGAGATCTTTCCGGGCGTTGGCGACTCGTGATACTCGAGCGCGGCGGACCGCAGCTTCTCTTCAGCCATGTTGCCTCCTGCCAATCAGTGGTCGTGCCGCGCCGGCGCTGCCGGATCTCCGGTGCGGCGCAGCGCGTGCATCCGGAGACCGCTCACGCAGCGTGCCGTGCCTCTATTTCCTTCTCTGCGGCGGAAGGTCGGTGCACACGCCTTCGAACGCCTCCGCCGCCATGCCGATCGATTCGCCCAGGGTCGGATGCGGGTGGATCGTCCTGCCGATGTCGACGGGATCGCAACCCATCTCGATCGCCAGCGCGATTTCGCTGATCAGGTCGCCTGCGTGCGTGCCGACGATGCCGCCGCCGATGATCCGGTGGGTCTTGGCGTCGAACAGGAGCTTGGTGAGACCCTCGTCGCGGCCGTTGGCGATCGCACGACCCGACGCCGTCCACGGAAATACCGCCTTGCCGTACTCGACACCCTGCGCCTTGCACTCATCCTCGGTCATGCCCGCCCAGGCGACCTCGGGATCGGTGTAGGCCACCGACGGAATCTGCCTCGCGTCGAAGGACGCCTTGTGCCCGGCCGCCGCCTCCGCGGCGACGTGGCCCTCGTGCACGGCCTTGTGCGCCAGCATCGGCTGGCCCACGATGTCGCCGATCGCGAAGATGTGCGCGACGTTGGTTCGCATCTGGCGATCGACCCCGATGTAGCCCCGCTCGGACACCGCGACCCCCGCCTTGTCGGCGTCGATCGCGCGACCATTGGGGCTGCGGCCGACGGCGACCAGCACCAGGTCGTAGACCTGCGGCTCGGCGGGAGCCTTCGCACCTTCGAAGGCGACCCGGATGCCGGCGGGCGTCGCCTGCGCCGACACGGTCTTCGTGCCGAGCATGACGCTGTCGAAACGCCCGGCGTTCTTCTTCGCCCACACCCGGACGAGGTCGCGGTCGGCACCCAGCATCACCCCGTCGAGCATTTCGACGACGTCGATGCGCGCGCCCAGCGTCGAGTAGACATTGGCCATCTCCAGTCCGATGATGCCGCCGCCGACGACCAGCATCCGTTTCGGAATCGACTTCAGTTCCAGCGCGCCCGTCGAATCGACGACCCGCGGGTCTTGCGGCATGAAAGGTAGCGTCACTGCTTCGCTGCCAGCCGCGATGATGGCCTTCGCGAACCGGATCACCTTGCGCGCGCCGGTCGTCGCCCTGCCCTTCCCCGACGTCACGTCGACCGCAATATGGTGGGCATCGAGGAAGCGGCCGATGCCCTGCACCACCTCGACCTTGCGCATCTTCGCCATCGCGCCAAGGCCGCCCGTCAGCTTCCTCACGACGCCGTCCTTGAAGGCGCGCAGCTTGTCGAGGTCGATCGTCGGCGCGCCGAAACTCACGCCGTGTGCGACCATCGCCTTCGCTTCGTCGATCACCGCCGCGGTGTGCAACAGGGCCTTGGAGGGAATGCAGCCGACGTTGAGGCAAACGCCGCCGAGACTGTGATAGCGCTCGATGAGCACGGTCTTCATCCCGAGATCGGCCGCACGGAACGCGGCCGAATAGCCGCCGGGGCCCGCGCCCAGCACGAGCATCTCGCATTCGATGTCGACCGCGCCGCCGTAGGCGGCCGCCGACGGCGAGGTTCCGAGGCTCGCGGCCCCGCCTGCCGTTCCCTGCGACTGCCCCGCTTGCGCGGCAGCGGACGACGCGGCCGCGGGCGCCGGTTGCGGCGAGGCCGTGTTCCCTGCCCCGCTCGCGGGCGGGGCCCCCGATGCAGGCTGCCCGGCCTCCAGCACGACCACCGCGCTGCCCTCGGACACCCGGTCTCCGACCTTGACGACAACCGACTTCACCACGCCTGCTGCCGGGGACGGGATGTCCATCGTCGCCTTGTCGGATTCGAGGGTGAGCAGCGGATCCTCGGCCTTGACGGCATCGCCGGGCCGGACCAGAACCTCGATGACGGGAACATTCTTGAAGTCGCCGATGTCCGGGACTTTGACCTCGATGATT
>DATGDG010000216.1:0-12647 GCA_035311025.1 Casimicrobiaceae bacterium | reverse complement strand
CGCAGTTCTTCATCAACGTCAACGACAACAAGCCGCTCAACTTCCGCTCGCCCGACCCGATGGGCATCGGCTACACCGTGTTCGGCAAGGTCGTCTCGGGGATGGACGTCGTCGAGAAGATCGCGAAGACGCCGACGGGCGCGGGCGGGCCCTTCCCGAAGGACGTGCCGGCCGAGAAGGTCGTCATCAACAGCGTCCGGATCGTCGAAGCCAAATAGGAAGCGCCATGGTCATCCTGCACACGAACCACGGCGACATCACGCTCGAGCTCGACGCCGAGAACGCGCCGAAGACGGTCGCCAACTTCCTCCAGTACGTCCGCGACGGCCACTACGACAACACGCTGTTCCACCGCGTGATCCCGGGATTCATGATCCAGGGCGGCGGCTTCGCCCCCGGCATGTCGCAGAAGCCGACGCGCGCCCCCGTCGCCAACGAGGCGGGCAACGGCGTCAAGAACGCGCGCTACACGGTCGCAATGGCCCGCACCTCCGAACCGCACTCGGCGACGGCGCAGTTCTTCATCAACGTCGCCGACAACGCTTTCCTCGACTACAAGGGACCGAGCCCCCAGGGCTACGGCTACTGCGTCTTCGGCAAGGTCGTCGGCGGCACCGACGTGGTCGACCGGATCGCCGGCGTTGCGACCGAAACCTCGGGGTTCCACCAGGACGTGCCGACGGAGGACGTCGTGATCACCCGCGCCGAGGAAGTCGCGGCGTCCGCCTGAGCGCGCGGGGCGCGACGGCACCCGCGGCTCCGGGAACCATGCGCGACGGCCTGGACCAAGGGCATCGCTATTGCGCAGCGGCAGCCGTGGCGCTGGGCCGATGAAGCCGACGCTGCTGCTCTCGGACCTGCATCTCGCCCCCGAGCGGCCGGCTGCGGCCGCCGCTTTCCACGCATTCACGCGCGGGCCCGCCCGCGCGGCGGCGAGCGTCTACATCCTGGGCGACCTGTTCGATTCCTGGGTCGGCGACGACCAGCGCCGCGAGCCTTTCGCGCGCGAGATCGTCGAATCGCTGCGGGCGCTGACCGACGCCGGCGTCGCGGTCTACGTCGCGCGGGGCAACCGCGATTTCCTGCTCGGCGCGGATTTCGCGCGCGCCACCGGCGCGACGCTGCTCGACGAGCAGACCATCGTCGACATCCACGGCACGCGCACGCTGCTCTCGCACGGCGACGAGTTCTGCACCGACGACCGCGCCTACCAGCGCTACCGTGCGTGGTCGCGCGATCCCGCGCGCCAGCGCCGCCTGCTGCGCCTGCCCTACCGGCTGCGGCGCTGGATCGCGGCCTGGATGCGCCGCAGGAGCGCGAGCGAGACCGCGCGCAAGCCCGAGGCCATCCTCGACGTCAACGCCGGGGCGATCGAAGGGGCTTTCCGGGCCCGCGGCGTCGCGCGCATGATCCACGGTCACACGCACCGCCCGGCGCGTCATTCGCTGGTCGTCGACGGAAAGCCGCGCGAGCGCATCGTGCTCGCCGACTGGGACGACCACGGTCATTTCCTTGAAATCGACGAGGCAGGCGTTCGCGCCCGGGACATCGACGCATGATTCCCGAACCCTTCTCCGCCGAGTGGCTGTCGGCGCTGGCGTCGATCATCGTCATCGACCTGATCCTCGCCGGCGACAACGCGATCGTCATCGGGCTCGCCGCGCGCAACGTGCCGCCTGCGATGCAACGACGGGTGATCCTGTGGGGCACCGCGGGCGCGATCATCGTGCGCGCGCTGCTCACGGCGGTCGTCGTCTGGCTGCTGAAGATCCCGGGTTTCCTGCTGGTCGGCGGCATCGCGCTGGTCTACATCGGGTGGAAGCTGACGCGCGGCGGGGAAACCGGACACGACAAGGTGGCGGCGAAGGATTCGGTGCGCGGCGCCGTCCAGACGATCGTCGTCGCCGACGCGGTGATGGGGGTGGACAACGTGCTGGCGGTGGGGGGTGCTGCGCACGGGTCGTTCGCGCTGGTCGCGATCGGCCTCGCGGTGTCGATCCCCATCGTGGTCTGGGGCTCGACGCTGGTGCTGCACTGTGTCGAGCGCTACCCGGCGATCCTGTGGCTGGGCGCGGGCGTGCTCGGATTCACCGCGGCGAAGATGATCGCGAGCGAACCGATGCTCGCCGACACGATCGCCGGACAGCCGCCACTTCGGCTGCTGCTCTATGCCGTCATCGTCGGCGGCCTGGTCGGTGCACCGCTGTTCCGGGCGCTGTCGCCGCGGCATCGCGTGCAGGCCGCGGCGCTGCTGGTCCTCGCCGGTTGGCTCGCCGGCTGGGGCTGGCTCGACGAGCGCCTGTCCGCCGGCCTCGATCCGGCCGGGGCCTGGCACTGGGACGAGAGCCTGGTCGACTTCGTCCGCTGGGTCGGCTGGATGCCGCTGCTGATCGCGCTGCAGCGCGGACTGGCCCGCGTCGTGCCCAAAGGCTCCGGTAGCCAGTGACCGGCGCCGCCCGGTCAGTCGGCGATCTTCGGTTCGGGTTTCTTCGGTTGCTTGGGTTTCTTCGGTTCCTTGCGCTGCTTGTCCCGGTTTCCCATCACGGCCTCCTGCTGCGGATCACGATCAATGACGAAGATGACGATCGACGGGGATTATGCACCGGCGCTTCAGGCCGTGGCGAGCGCCTGCCCGAAGTCGGCGATCAGGTCTTCCCGGTCCTCGATGCCCACCGACACGCGTACGAGGGAATCGGCGATGCCCATCTCGGCGCGGCGCGCCGGCCCCATCTCCCAGTAGATCGTCTGGGCGACCGGAATGGCGAGGCTGCGGTTGTCGCCGAGGTTCGACGACAGCACGACGGTGCGCAGGCGGTTGAGCACCGCGAGCACGTCGCAGCCGTCGGCGAGCTCGAACGAGAACAGCGCGCCCGGTGCGCGGAACAGCGCCCTGGCGAGTCCGTGCTGCGGGTGCGCGGCGAGCCCCGGGTAGTAGACGGCCCGCACTTTCGGCTGCGCGACCAGGAACTCCGCGAGTGCCTGCGCATTCGCGCATTGGCGGTCCATCCGGAGTGCCAGCGTCTCGGCGCCAACGGCGATGTGGTGTGCCTGCTCGGCGGAGAGCGTCGCGCCGAAATCGCGCAGCCCTTTCTTGCGCATCTGGGTGATCCCCCACATCGCGGGCTTTTGCGACTTGTAGTTCTCCGCGATGTTCGGGAAGCGCGTCCAGTCGAAGCGACCGGTGTCGGTCACGGCGCCACCCAGCGCATTGCCGTGCCCGCCGATGTACTTGGTCAACGCGTTGACGACGAGGCTCGCGTCGACGGTGGCAGGCCTGAACAGCCAGGGCGAGGTCATCGTGTTGTCGACGACGTAGATGAGTCCGCGCTCACGGCACAGCGCGCCGATGCGCACCAGATCGGCGACCTGGGTGCGCGGATTGGCGATGGTCTCGACGAACACCAGCCTGGTTCGCGGGGTCAGCGCGCGCTCGACGTTCTCGGCGGACGTCGCGTCGACGAACGTGACTGGCGTTCCGTGATCGGCCAGCGTTCCGAGCAGGCTGTTCGTGTTGCCGAACACGTACGAGCTCGACACGACGTGGTCGCCGCCGCGCAGCAGCGACATCATGGTCGCACCGATCGCCGCCATGCCGGTCGCGAAGCACACGGTCGCCACCCCCTGCTCCATCGCGGTGATCTTGGCTTCGAGGGCGGCCGTCGTCGGATTGCCCTGCCTCCCGTAGGCGTAGCCGGAAGCCCGGCCCTGGAACACCGCGACCAGGTCGGCAGCATCCCGGTAGCCGTAGGCGACCGACAGGTGCAGCGGCTTGTGCACCGCACCGTGCTCGATCGCCGCATCCCGGTCGCCATGCAGAATCGCGGTCGTGAAGCCGCGCTCGCGCGTCTCGTCTTTCATGTCCATTCTCCTGCACCAAACAAAAAACCCGTCGGGCTTCCGCCGAACGGGTTTCGTGTGCCCCGCCCGATATCCTCGGGCTGGAGCGAACCTCGCTTTAGCGGAATTTGTTATGCGCCCGCAAGCTGAAGCTCAAATCGGCGCGCGCCAACTATATCACGATTCGGCCGACTGCGGTTCCGCCGCCCATTTCGCATCGCCATCCGCCTCGCCGCGCATCTCGTCGCGATCGGCGGCGAGCTGCGACAGGTATTCCGGCGTGACGTCGCCGGTGATGTACTTGCCGTCGAAACACGACGCCTCGAAACCCGACAGCGCGGCGCTGTGGTCGCGCACCGCCTCCTTCAGCGCGTCCAGACGCTGGTAGATCAGGAGGTCGGCACCGATCTCGGAGGCGATCTCCGCCTCGCTGCGCCCGGTCGCGACCAGCTCGCGCTGGTTCGGCATGTCGATGCCGTAGACGTTCGGATAGCGCACCGGCGGACTCGCCGATGCGAAGTAGACCTTGCGCGCGCCGGCGTCGCGCGCCATCTGCACGATCTCGCGCGACGTCGTCCCGCGAACGATGGAATCGTCGACGAGCAGCACGACCTTGTCCTTGAATTCCATGCCGATCGGGTTGAGCTTCTGGCGAACGCTCTTCTTGCGCATCGCCTGCCCCGGCATGATGAAGGTGCGACCGATGTAGCGGTTCTTGACGAAACCCTCGCGGTACATCAGGCCCAGCCGATTGGCTAGCTCGAGGGCGGAGGGTCGGCTGGAATCGGGGATCGGGATGACGACGTCGATGTCGCCGGCCTCGGCGATGCCGCGGATCTGGTTCGCCAGCGCTCCGCCCATGCGCAGTCTCGATTCGTAAACCGACGTCCCGTCGATGACCGAGTCCGGGCGCGCCAGATAGACGAACTCGAACAGGCAGGGATTGAGGCTCGGGTTCTCGGCACACTGGCGCGCGTGGAAGCCGCCGGTCTGGTCGACGAATATCGCCTCGCCGGGCGCGACGTCGCGCAGGACCGAGAAGCCGAGCGGCTCGAGGGCGACCGATTCGGACGCGACGAGATATTCGCGTCCGCCCATCGCCTCGTTGGCGCCGATGATCAACGGGCGGATGCCGTAAGGGTCGCGAAACGCCAGCATGCCGTAGCCGGCGATCATCGCCACCACCGCATACGCACCGCGACAGCGCCGGTGCACGCCGGCGACGGCGCGGAAGATGGCGTCCGGATCGAGGCGATGATGCTGCGCCGCGCGCTCGAGCTCGAGCGCCAGCACGTTGAGCAGGACCTCGCTGTCGGAATTCGTGTTGACGTGGCGGAAATCGAGCTCCCACAGCTCGCGTTTCAGCGCCTCGCTGTTCGTCAGGTTGCCGTTGTGCCCCAGCGTCACGCCGAAAGGCGAATTGACGTAGAACGGCTGGGACTCGAGATCCGAGAACGCCGACCCCGCCGTCGGATACCTGCAATGGGCAATGCCCGCGTTCCCGACCAGATCGCGCATGTTGCGCGTGCGGAAGACGTCGCGCACGTAGCCGGGCCCCTTGTAGGTATGGAACATCGGCCCTTCGCTGGTCACGATGCCGGCTGCGTCCTGTCCCCGGTGCTGCAGCAGCAGCAGGCCGTCATAGAGAAGCTGGTTGACCGGCGTGTGCGCTACGACGCCGACGATGCCGCACATGGATGGGTTTCCTATGCTTTCTGCTGGCCGGGCGCCGGCCGCGGCCGCACGCCTTGCGGGGAATAGTCGAGCCGCTCGGCGAGCACCAGCGGCAGCCAGGGCCTCAGTACCTCGACGCCGGCAACCAGCGGCGGAGCGAAAACGGAATTCTGCCACCACGCGCTGCGCGGCAGGTCCGTCAGGCCCGCGACGACGGCGAACGCGAGCACGACGACGAGTCCGCGCGCAAAGCCGAACACGCCGCCCAGGAAGCGGTCGACGAACCCGAGCCCGACCGCCCGGATCACCTTGGACAGCGCCCACGCGACCAGCGCGCCGACGACCAGCGCGCCGATCAGGATCACCGCGAATGCGATCAGGTAGCGCAGCGTCGGATGGCCCGCCACGTCGGGCAGAGATGCGCCGAGGATCGGCGAAAAGGCGATCGCGGCGGTGAAACCCACGACCCACGCGATCAGTGCGAGCACCTCGCGGATCACCCCGCGCAGGAAAGCGAACAGCGTCGACAGGGCGACGATCGCCACCACAGCCCAGTCCAGAGGGGTCATCGCATGGTCACGGGTTGGCGCCGGCGGATCCTGCGCTCGGGTGGCGGACGTGCGGGTGGGGCCGGGCGCACCCCGGGTCGCCCGATCGAAAACCGTCGATGCCCCCGCATTCACCCCACGTGTGTCCTAGCCTGCCGGTGCCACGATGCCGCTGTGACCTTCCTGCTTGAGCCGGTCGCGCGCGGCGATCGCAGCCTCGCGCGACGGATAGGGTCCGACGCGAACCCGCCACAGCGTTCCCTTGCTCGTCTTCAGAGGTTCCGTATATGCGGAAAAGCCGGCCTTCTTCAAGCGATGCGCCAGCGCATTCGCGCCCTTGTCGTCGGAGAAGGCAGCGAGCTGCACCGCGTAACCCTCGTGAACGCCGGCGCCTGCATGGGCCGGCTTTTCAGCCTCGGCCGCCGCAGCCGCATGTGCCGCGGGCGCAGCGATCGGCGCGCGCTTCGAGGTGGACGTCGAGGGCTCGGCGGAGGCCACGTGAGACGGCTGTTCGTGTCCCTTGGCCGCCGCGGGCGGCCCCTCGGCAGAGGCCGGCGCGCGGGTCGCTGCGACGGCGGCAGGCTTGCTGCCCGAAGCTTCGGGAACGCGGGTGTCGTACTTGCGGGTTTTCGCCGTTTCGTCTGGCGCAGCCGCGGGCGCGGATGCCGGCGCCGGTGCCGCGGCGGAGGCGGGGCCGGATGCGGCGGCTGCCGAGGAGGTTGCCCCGGGGGTCGCGGTTGCCGTGCCGGCCGTGTCGGTTGCCGCGGCCCTCAAGGCTTCCTCGTCGGCTGCCGGGTTGTGGATGGCGCCCGAAGCGGTCGTCGCGTCGGCCGCGTTGCCGGAGAGCTGGTTGACGAACTTGCCGTCGTCGACCGGCGGAATCTTCACCGCCACGTCGTCGCCCAGCGGCTTGGGCCGGCTTTCCAGCAGCATCGGAACGACGACCGCGACGGCCAGCGCGAGTACCACGGCGCCCACCAGGCGTCGCCGCGCGCGTCGACGAAGCTCGTCGACATTGATGTCTGCAGGTTCTGCCATCCAATCCGTCCTGACGGTGGTCGTCAACCGCGGGCACGCGCGGCTTCGAGTGCTGCGGCAACGGTGAGAAACGAGCCGAAGGCTGCGATTCTATCAGTCTCCTGCGCCTCGTCTCGCGCGGCGCGGAACGCCTGCGCAACGCTGTCGAAGCTGCGGACCGCACCCTCTGCGACGCCGGCCTCGCGCAGCCGCCGGGCGAGCTCGTCCGCGGAAGCTCCGCGCGGCCCCGGCAGCGGCGCGACGTACCACCGGTCGATGCGCTCGCGCAGCGCGGCGACCACCCCGTCGATGTCCTTGTCGGCGAGCATGCCGAACACGGCGCGGGTGCAGGTGAAGTAGCCCATCGTTCCCAGCACGTCGGCGAGGGAGCGCGCCGCGTGCGGGTTGTGGGCGACGTCGAGGACGACGGCCGGACGGCCCGGGAGGACCTGGAACCGCCCTGCCAGTTCGACGTGGACGAGGCCGTCGCGGATCGCGCCTGCGGCTACCGGCAGGCGGTCGCGCAGTGCGTCGATCGCAGCGAGCACCGTCGCCGCGTTGCCGACCTGATACGCGCCCCGCAGCGCCGGTTGCGGCAATCCGTAGCGGGCGCCACCGGGCCCGTGGTAGCGCCACTGGAGCGCCTGCGCCTCGTATCCGTATTCGCGGCCGACCCGCCACAGCGTCGCCCCGACCGAGCGCGCGGATTCGATCAGCGAGCGTGGCGGATCCGGTTCGCCGCAGATCGCGACCCTGCCCGCGCGCATGATTCCGGCTTTCTCGCGCGCGATGTCCTCGCGCGTCGGTCCGAGGTACTCGACATGGTCGATATCGATCGTCGTGATCACGGGAACGTCGGCGTCGACCACGTTCACCGCGTCGAGCCGCCCTCCGAGGCCAACCTCGAGGATCAGCACGTCGGGCTCCGCCTGCTGGAACAGCAGCAATGCGGCGAGGGTCGTGAATTCGAAATACGTCAGCGCAACGGCCGCGGGCGCGCCCGACCGCGCGCGCTCGACGGTCTCGAACGCGGCGACGAGGTCGCGGTCGCCCGCCTCCTCCCCGGCGATGCGCACGCGCTCGTTGAAGCGCAGCAGGTGCGGCGACATGTACAGCCCGGTGCGGTATCCGGCGTGGCGGTAGATCGACTCGAGCATCGCGCAGGTCGAGCCCTTGCCGTTGGTGCCGGCGACCGTGATGACGGGACACGGGACGCGTATGTCCAGCCTCGAAGCGACGGCCGCGACGCGCTCGAGGCCCATCGCGATGGGCTTCGGATGCAGCGTCTCGAGGTAGGCGAGCCACTCCGGCAGGGTCGAAGGACCGGCCATGCGATACCCGCCCGACGTCGGGCCCGCAGCTGCGGACCGGGGCCCTAGCTCGCGAGCGCGGGCTGCCGCGTCAGCATCGCGAGCAGGCGCGCCAGCTCGTCGCGCAGTTCCCTGCGATCGACGATCATGTCGAGCGCGCCTTTCTCGATCAGGAATTCGGCGCGCTGGAAACCTTCCGGGAGCTTCTCGCGCACCGTCTGCTCGATGACCCGCGGACCGGCGAAACCGATCAGGGCACCGGGCTCGGCGAGCACGAGGTCGGCGACGAAGGCGAACGACGCGGAGACGCCGCCCATCGTCGGGTCGGTCAGGATCGACACGAACGGCAGGCGCGCACGCGTCAGCTCCTGCAGCACCGCGGTCGTCTTCGCCATCTGGAACAACGAATTGACGCCTTCCTGCATCCGCGCGCCGCCGGAGGCCGACACACACACGAACGGCACCCGGTTCTCGAACGCGACGCGAACGCCCCGCACGAACCTCTCCCCGACGACCGAACCCATCGAGCCGCCCATGAATTCGAACTCGAAAGCGGCGAGCACCAACGGCACGCTCCGGATGCTGCCCTGCATCACGACCAGCGCGTCGGTCTCGCCCGTCTCCTCGAGTGCCGCCTCGAGGCGCTCGGGATACTTCTTCTGGTCCTTGAACTTGAGGCTGTCGACCGGGACGACTTCGGAGCCGATCTCGAACCGGCCTTCCGCGTCGAGCAGCTGGTCGATCCGCTCGCGCGCCGACACACGGTCGTGGAAACCGCACTTGGGGCAGACCGACAGGTTCTTCTCGAGGTCGGTGCGGTAGAGCGTCGCCTCGCAGGACGGGCACTTGACCCACAGGCCCTCGGGCACCGGGGTCTTGCGCACGCCCGGCGTGCTCTTGATCCGCGGCGGAAGCAGCTTCTGCAGCCAGCTCATGTCGGTGACCCCCTGGTCAGGCGACCGATGCGCGCGTCTCGGTATCGGCCGGCTTGGCCGCCATCGTGTCGAGCGCGCGGCGGATCGTCGTGAGCCACGCGCCGGCGCGCGCCGATGCCTCGGCCGGCGCGCCCGTTTCGATCTCGCTGATGATGCGGCTGCCGATGACGACGGCGTCGGCGTGCCGGGCGATCGCCTGCGCGCTCGCCGCATCGCGGATTCCGAAACCCACCCCGACCGGCAGCGCGACGTGCGCGCGGATCTCGCGCAGCTTCGCGGCGACCGCGTCGGTGTCGAGATGGCCGGCCCCGGTGACGCCTTTCAGCGAGACGTAGTAGACATATCCCGCCCCGAGTTCCGCGACGTGCGCCATGCGCGCGGCGGGCGTCGTCGGGGCGATCAGGAAGATCGGGGCGATGTCGCGCTCGCGCAGCAGGGCCGCGAACTCGGCGGCTTCCTCGGGCGGGTAGTCGACGATGATCACGCCGTCGACGCCGACCGCCTGCGCGCGATCGGCGAACACCGCGGCGCCCATCGCCTCGACTGGATTGGCGTAGCCCATCAGCACGATCGGCGTCGTCGCATTGCGCTTGCGGAATTCCGCGACGAGGTCGAGCACGTGATGCAGCGCCACGTGCTGGGCGAGCGCGCGCTCGGACGCGCGCTGGATGACCGGACCGTCGGCCATCGGGTCCGAGAAGGGCACGCCGAGCTCGATGATGTCCGCACCGGCGCGGGTCAGGGCGTCGAGGATCTCGCCGGTCGCGGCGAGCGACGGATCGCCCGCGGTCACGTAGGGAATGAGGACGGTGCGTCCGGCCGCGCGCTGCCGGGCAAAGGTCGCGTCGATGCGCTTCACGGTGCGGCCTTCCTCGCGGCGTCGCGCTCGGCGACCGTGGCCATGTCCTTGTCGCCGCGGCCGGAGAGGTTGACGAGCAGGACGGTCTCGCGCGACAGCGTCGGCGCGAGCCTGGTCGCATAGGCGAGCGCGTGCGACGACTCGAGCGCCGGGATGATGCCCTCGATCCGGCAGCACGCGTGGAACGCCGCGAGCGCCTCGTCGTCGGTGATCGCGACGTATTGCGCGCGGCCGGTGTCCTTGAGCCACGCGTGCTCGGGTCCGACGCCCGGATAATCGAGGCCCGCCGACACCGAGTGCGTCTCGATGATCTGGCCGTCGGCGTCCTGCAGCAGGTAGGTGCGATTGCCATGCAGCACGCCCGGACGTCCCGCGCAAAGCGATGCCGCGTGGTGCCCGGTCGCGAGCCCCTCGCCTGCGGCCTCGACGCCGACGAGCTTCACCTCCTCGTAGGGAACGTAGGGATGGAAGATGCCCATCGCATTGCTGCCGCCGCCGACGCAGGCGATCACGTAGTCGGGCTGCCGTCCGGCGGACTCGGGCATCTGGGTCAGGCACTCGCGGCCGATGACGCTCTGGAAATCGCGCACCATCATCGGGTACGGATGGGGGCCGGCGACGGTGCCGATGATGTAGAACGTCGTGTCGACGTTGGTGACCCAGTCGCGCATCGCCTCGTTCAGCGCGTCCTTCAGCGTCTTCGAACCCGATTCGACCGGGACCACCTTCGCGCCGAGGAGATTCATCCGGTACACGTTCTGCGCCTGGCGCCTCACGTCCTCCGAGCCCATGTAGACGACGCACTCCATGCCGAAGCGCGCGGCCACCGTCGCCGTCGCGACGCCGTGCTGCCCGGCACCGGTCTCGGCGATGACGCGGCGCTTGCCCAGCCTGCGCGCGAGCAGCGCCTGTCCGATGCAGTTGTTGATCTTGTGCGCGCCGGTGTGGTTGAGATCCTCGCGCTTCAGCCAGATCTGCGCTCCGCCCAACTCGCGCGACCAGCGCTCGGCATGGTAGACGGGAGACGGACGTCCGACGTAATGCTCGAGCTCGTAGTTGAATTCGGCGACGAACTCGGCATCGTCCCGATAACGCGCGTACTGCGTCTTGAGCTCGTCGAGCGCCCCGATCAGGGTCTCCGCGACGAACACCCCGCCGTACGGGCCGAAATGCCCGCGCTCGTCGGGCAGCTCACGCCCGCGTGCCAGCTCTGCCATCTGCACTGCGCACTCCTTGTACGAATGCCGCGATCCGCGCTGCATCCTTCAGCCCGCGCCGCGGCTTGCCTTCGGGGTCACGTTCCTCGACGCCCGAGGAAACGTCGACCGCCCAGGGATCGATTTCGCGTAT
Source organism: Casimicrobiaceae bacterium (assembly GCA_035311025.1). GTDB lineage: Bacteria > Pseudomonadota > Gammaproteobacteria > Burkholderiales > Casimicrobiaceae > VBCG01. Next base: position 1,117 of record DATGDG010000216.1, on the reverse strand, counting down.
GGCGCGCTCGACGTTGCCTGCGTCGAGACCGCCGGAAAGAATCAGTCGCGCCCCGACCGCTGCCCGGACGCCGTTCGACAGCCGGCGCCAGTCGAAGACCCGCCCGGTGCCCCCGGGAAGATCCCCTTCGAGGTGCGCGTCGAACAAGAGCCCCACGGCATCCCCGTAGGGGCGCGTGCATTCTAGCAAATCGACCCCCTCCTTCACCGGAATGGCCTTCAGGTAGCGGCGACCGAAGCTGCGGCAGAACTCGCCCGCTTCGCCGCCGTGGAACTGAAGGACGTCGAGCGGCACCGCGGCGAGCGCTGCGCGCACTGCCGCGGGATCGGGGTCGACGAACAGCCCGACGACCGTCACGAAGGCCGGCAGTGCGCTGACGATCGCGCGCGCCTGCTCGTGCGAAACGACCCGCGGCGTTCCCGGCCAGAACACGAGCCCGATGGCGTCGGCACCGGCACGCGCGGCCGCAATCGCGTCGTCGGCGCGGGTGATGCCGCAGATCTTGATGCGCGTGCGCGCGGCCGTCATCCGGCGAATGTTGCCACATCGCGGCACGTGGCCGGCAGTCCGAAGTCCGGATCGTAGTCGGCACCGGTGAAATAGAGTCCCGCCGCCGGGAACGTCGGCGCGCCGCGCCTGCGGTCGGCCGCCGCCAGGAGTTCGTCGATCCACGCCGGCTCGCGCTTGCCGGCGCCGACCTCGACCAGCGCGCCGACGATGTTGCGTACCATGTGGTGCAGGAAGGCATCGGCGGCAAGGTCGAAGCGCAGCAGCGCGACGTCGCGCGCCACCTCCAGCCGGGTCACGTCGAGGCGCCTCAGCGTCTTCACCGGCGAACGTGCCTGGCATTCGGCCGCGCGAAACGACGAGAAATCGCGGGTTCCGAGCAGCCGCCGCGCCGCGTCGCGCATGGCCCCCGCGTCCAGCGGCACGTGATGCCAGCCGACGCGCCCGCTGGAGAGGCCCGGCCGTTGCGCTCGGTTCAGGAGCAGGTACGTGTAGTGACGGCCGGTGGCGGCGAAGCGCGCGTGGAATCCGTCGGCGACCTCGCGGCACCACAGCACCGACACCGCGGCCGGAAGCTGCGCGTTGACGCCGCGCACCCACGCCATCGCCG
>DATGDG010000215.1:0-6656 GCA_035311025.1 Casimicrobiaceae bacterium | reverse complement strand
ACGATCTGGCCGTCGCGCGCCTGCGCGTTCGGGAACAACGCCAGCTCGGCGCGCAGGGTGATGTCGCGGCCTTCCCACCAGCCGGCCAGCGTCGGAAGATCGTGGGTCGAGGCGGCGATCAATGCCTGCCGCGGATGCTCGCCCGGCGCCTTGAAGTCGCCGGCGGGCTGGCGTTCGAAATAGAGGAGGCGGTAGGAGAGCACCCCGGCGTCCCGCAGGGCCGCGCGCACGTCGTCGGGGACGGTCCCGAGGTCCTCGCCGATCACCGCGCAGCGGCTCCGGTGGCTCTCGAGTGCGAGCAGCCCGAGCAGGTCCGCGAACGGATATCGGACATACGCCCCGTCGGCAGGCGATCCCCCCTCGGGCACCCAGAACAGGCGTGCGAGTCCCATCACGTGGTCGACGCGCAATGCGCCCGAATGGCGCATGTTGGCGCGCAGCGTCGCGATGTACGGTGCGTAGCCGGCCGCCCGCAACCGCTGCGGGACGATCGGCGGCAGCCCCCAGTCCTGTCCCTTCATGTTGAAGTCGTCGGGCGGCGCCCCCACGCTCGCCCGCGCGGCATACAGTCCCTGGTTCGCCCAGGCCTCGGCCCCGCCCCGGTCGACCGAGACCGCGAGGTCCTCGTAGACCCCGACGTCCAGGCCGATCTCGAACGCGCGGTGCCCGACGGCGGCGAGCTGCAGGTCGGCTTGCCACTGCAGGTACTCGAAATATTCGATGCGGTCCGCGTGCTCGTCGGCGAAGCGGGTGCAGGCCCGCGATGCAGGATCCCGGAACGGCGCCGGCCACGCCAGCCAGCCCCACATCGAAGGATCGTCGTGCCGCAAGTGCTCGAGCAGGGCTTCGAACAGCGCATGCCGGAAGAGCGAGTGGCCGCCGTCCCGCTGGAATGCGCGGAACGATTGCGCGCGCGCGCTGCCGCGGGCGAGGTGGCGGTTCCGGAAATGCGCGTACAGGAGTTCGAGGATCTCGAACTTGGCCGCAGCGACCCCGGCGTAGTCGACGAGTTCGGTCTCGCGCAGCGCCTTGAGCCGCGCCTGGAAGCCTGCCGAGCGCACGCGCGTGCGGGCGTCGTCGCATTCGCGAAAATCGTCGACTCCCTCGACGTCGATGTAGAGCACGTTCCGGTACAGGCGGCTCGACGGACTGTAGGGACTCGCCTTCGCGGGGTCCTGCGGGAACAGCGCGTGCAGCGGGTTTACGCCGACGATGCCGCCGCCGCGGCGGCCCCATTGCTCGACGAGGGTTCGCAGATCGGCGTAGTCCCCGATTCCCCAGTTCCTCTGGGAGCGCAGGCCGTAAAGCTGGGCGACGGCGCCCCATACCTTGCCGTCGTGCTCGAGCGCGGGCGGCAGGTAGCAGCTGCGCGGGGCGATGGCGAGCGTCGAGTTGGCGATCTCCTCGCGGTCGCTGGCGACGTCGAGACGGTGGTATCCGGGCGGCAGCGACACCTCGATCGGAAGCTCGCGCATCGCGTAAGCGGTACCCTCGAGCGTCGCGCGCTCGCCCGCTGCGAGCGTGGCGGGGACGAACGTTCCCGAATGGCGGGAGCCGTCCTCTTCATGGATGCGCCAGGTCAGCGTCGCGTCGTCGAATCCCTCGGGGAGCGCTAACGGGATCCGCCACGGACCGTCGTCCGCGGGCAGCACGATGAGCGGCGCGAGCGGCGCGTGCCAGTGCTCTGCCTCGATCGCCTCGATCGAGGCCTCGCACTCGGCCTCGGTCGCCGCGCGCAGGCCCATCGCCTCCACCAGCGCGACGAGCGATGCGTCCGGAACGCGGTGACGGCTTCCCCAGATGTCGTCGTATTCGGGCGCGATCCCCTGCAGTGCCGCCAGCCGGTCGAGCAGCGGACTCATGCCACGATCGTCCATACGACACTCCACGGCGCGAGGCGTCCGGACGCATGCAGCAGGGCGGGCTCCGTTCCATGGACGTGGAATGCCCGCCCCGGTGGCGGGAGAACGCCTGACGCAGCGTTCTCACCGAGATTGGCGAGCAGATGCATTTCCTCGTTGCCGTCGAAGAACCAGGCGACCCGCATCACGCCGGGGGGTTGCACCGCATGACGCCCGCCGGCTGCGAGGCGCGTGAGCCGGGGCACGACATGCTCCCGCCGCATCGCGAGGAGCTCGCGATACAGGGCAAGTCGCGCGCGGTTCCGCTCGAGATCGGGTTCGCGCCAGTCGAGCCGGGAGCGCGTGAAGCTCGAGGTCGCGCAAGGGTCCGGAATGGCCTCGGGTGCACCCGGTGCGCGGTAGCGCTCGAATCGAGCGAACTCCTTGCGTCGGCCGCGGGTGACCGCTTCGGCGAGGTCTTCCCCGAAATCGCAGAAGTACAGGAATGGCGTGCTCGCGTCGAACTCCTCGCCCATGAAGATCAGCGGCGGCGACGGCGCGAGCAGCAGGCAGGCGGCAAGCGCATCGAGCGCATGCGGCGTTGCGATCGTGCCGATGCGCTCGCCGAACGCCCGGTTGCCGACCTGGTCGTGCGTCTGGAGGAAGTTCACGAACGCGGTGGCCGGCAGCCCGGAACTCGGCTCGCCGCGCGGGGCGTCGTCGCGATAGGGCGAGGGATCACCCTGGTAGGCGAAGCCTTCGGCGAGGCATCGCGCCAGATGATGGAGCGGGGCCGCCGCGTAGTCGGCGTAGTAGCCGTCGCGCTCGCCCGTCGCGAGCACATGGGCCGCATGGTGGAAGTCGTCGTTCCACTGCGCCGTCGCGTGCAGCGGGCGGCGTTGCGCATCGCGCTCGAGATAGCGGGCCTCGTTGCGGTCGTTTTCCAGCACGACGTGCACATGGCGCCCGGGGCCCGCATCCGCGCGCACGGCGGCGGCGATCTCGCTGACGATGTGGAACCTCGAGTCGTCGGCGATCGCATGCACGGCATCGATGCGCAGGCCGTCGAAGCGGTATTCCTCGAGCCAGTAGCGCGCGTTGTGGACGAAGAAATCCCGGACGGTGCGAGCGTGCTCCCCATCGAAGTTGATCGCCGCTCCCCATGGCGTCGGGTGGCGCGGATTGAAGAACTGCGGCGCGTAGACGTGGAGGTAGTTCCCCTCGGGCCCGAAGTGGTTGTAGACGACGTCGAGCAGCACCATCAGGTTGCGTGCGTGCGCTGCCTGCACCAGCCGCTTGAGGGCGTCAGGGGGTCCATAGGACGCGTCGGGGGCGAACGGGAGCACGCCGTCGTAGCCCCAGTTTCGTGTCCCGGGGAAATCGGCGATCGGCATCAGCTCGATCGCCGTGACGCCGAGCCCGGCAAGGTAATCGAGGCGGTCGACCACCCCGTCGAACGTGCCTGCCGGCGTGAAGCTGCCGACGTGCAGCTCGTAGATCACCGCCTCCTCCCAGGGGCGCCCGCGCCAGCCGTCTTCCCGCCATTCGAATGCCAGTGGATCGACGACGGCGCTCGGCGCATCCACGTCGTCCGGATTGAACCGCGAGGCCGGGTCGGGTACGAGGGTCTCACCGTCGACGCGGAAGGCGTAGCGGCTCCCCGCGCCGGCGCCCGCGACCAGCACCTCGTACCATCCTTCATCGCAAGCGCGCATCGCGCAGTCGCGGTTCGCGCCGTTGCCGCCCAGCACGAGATCGACCCGCCTGGCGGCCGGCGCCCACAGGCGGAAACGGGTCGTGCCATCCTCGCGCAGCGCTGCGCCGAACGGCATGTCGTGCCGGAACATCATTCGCGGCGACGCGGAATGCGTGCGCGCTCGCGGCGCGCGGATTCGCAGGGGCGGCTGAGGTTTCTCCGGTCAGTCACGAACGCCGCCATGGAGAATGATCGCGAGCGAACGGGCGCGCAGCCGATACGCGTCGCCAGGATCGAACGAGCCATCGGGCGCGAGCCCGCGCTCGTGGGCGGTGTCGACGATCGCCAGCCACCTGCGCCCCCCGTAGTCGGGCAGCAGGAACTCGAGATCCTCGTGGTGCGCGTTGAACAGGACGAGGAAGTCCTCGTCCTTCACCGGCCGCCCGCGCACATCGGTCTCGTCGAGAGCGAGGCCGGCGAGGTACATGCCGAGCGACCTCGCGAAGTCGTGATCCCATTCCGCCGCGGTCATTTCAGTCCCGTCGGGTTTCAGCCAGACGATGTCCTTGATCCCGGTGCCGCGTATCGGACGGCCCTGGAAGAAGTCGCGGCGCCTGAACACCGGGTGGGCACGTCGCAGCGCGATCATGCGCCGCACGAACTCGAGCAGCGCTCGCCTCTCGTCGTCGAGGTCCCAGTCGATCCACGAGGACTCGTTGTCCTGGCAGTACGCGTTGTTGTTCCCGCCCTGCGTGCGGCCGATCTCGTCGCCTGCCAGCAGCATCGGCACGCCCTGGGACACGAGAAGTGAACCGATCATGTTGCGCTTCTGCCTGCTTCGCAACGCGAGCACCTCCGTGGCGGCCGCCGGACCCTCGACCCCGCAATTCCAGGAGAGGTTGCGATCGTTGCCGTCGCGGTTGCCCTCGCCGTTGGCTTCGTTGTGCTTTTCGTTGTAGGACACGAGGTCGTCCAGGGTGAATCCATCGTGCGAGGTGACGTGGTTGATGCTCGCGTACGGCCGGCGGCTCGACCTGTCGTAGAGGTCGCTCGAGCCGGTGAGGCGCATGGCGAATTCGCCGATGAGTCCACCGTCGCCCTTCCAGTAGGCGCGCATCGCATCGCGATAGCGGTCGTTCCATTCGGCCCAGCCAACCGGGAAGTTGCCGACCTGATAGCCGCCTTCGCCGAGGTCCCAGGGCTCGGCGATGAGCTTGACCTGGTTCAGGATCGGGTCCTGCCGAATGATGTCGAAGAACGCACCGAGCCTGTCGACCTCGTGCAGCTCGCGCGCCAGCGTCGAGGCGAGATCGAAGCGAAAGCCATCGACGTGCATCTCGGTCACCCAGTAGCGTAGGGAGTCCATGATCAGCTGGAGCACGCGCGGGTGCCGCATGTCCAGCGTGTTGCCGGTGCCGGTGTAATCGACGTAGCGGCGCCTGTCGTCGGCATTCAGCCGGTAATACGAAGCATTGTCGATCCCGCGGAAGCTGAGGGTGGGGCCGAGGTGGTTTCCCTCGGCGGTGTGGTTGTAGACGACGTCGAGCAGCACCTCCATACCCGCCGAATGCAGCGACTTCACCATCGTCTTGAACTCGCTCACCTTGCCCGAGGCCGAGTAGCGTCCCTGGGGTGCGAAATAACCGATCGTGTTGTAGCCCCAGTAGTTGCGCAGTCCCCGATCCACGAGATTCCGGTCGTCGATGAATGCGTGCACGGGCATCAATTCGACCGTGGTCACGCCCAGCCGCCTGAGGTACTCGATTACCGGCGCGGTGGCGAGTCCCGCGTAGGTTCCGCGCAGCGCCGGCGGCACCTCCGGGTGCCGCATCGTGAAGCCGCGCACGTGCAGTTCGTAGATCACCATGTCGTTCCACGGGACCTGCGGGCGGCGGTCCTCGCCCCAGGTGAACGCGGAATCGATCACCTTGCACTTCGGCACGCCCGGCGCGCTGTCGCGCCGGTCGAACGAGAGATCCTCGCGCTTGTGCCCCATGGTGTAGCCGAACAGCGCATCGCTCCAGCGCACGTTCCCCGCAATGTTCCGCGCGTAGGGATCGACCAGAAGCTTGTTCGGGTTGAAACGTTGTCCGTCCTCGGGACGGTAGGGGCCGTGGACGCGGTAGCCATAGAGCGTTCCCGGCCGCGCCTCGGGCAGGTAGCAGTGCCAGACGAAGTCCGTGCGCCCCCTGATGTCGATGCGCTGCAACTCGCGGCGACCGGCGGGATCGAAGATGCAGAGTTCGACCTTTTCGCCGTGCTCGGAGAAGAGCGCGAAGTTCACCCCTTCTCCGTCCCAGGTCGCGCCGAGAGGGTAGGGCCGTCCGGGCCAGATCGCGCTGATCGGCGGAGTTGCCGCGCCGCCCGCGCTGCTCCTGCGGGCGCGGCTCTGCTGCGGGTCCGCGCCCTGCAGCGTGTCCCCGTGCTCAGGCGGTCGCCGGTCCGGGTCCATGTATTCGCGTTGTCACGAGGACCTCATCGCGCGTACATTCTGTCGCCTGGCGCGTCGTGTGTCGACCTTTGCGGCACGAATGCTCGGGCGCCCGGGTTGACCGACGGCAATGCGCAGGACTCGAGGCGGCTGTGGCGCGCTCGACCGGCCGAACGCGAAGGCATGCTTCGCGCCCTGCGCCGGCCTCGTCCACTATCGCTGCCACACGACCAGGGCTGATTCCATCGGCAGGCACGCTTCGGGATGATGGGCACGGATGCGCGGCGTGAAATGCGACGCCGGACGGGAGGCGGGTACGGCGGCCGAGTAGACGAATCCGTTGATCGATCCGGGAATGACGTCTCCCCGTGCCATCGCTTGCCGCACCCCCGCCTGGCGGGCATCGGGCTCGGCGTAAAGCTCGACCTTCACCGAGTCGGGCGAAAGCCCGCCGAGGTACACGGACGCCTCGAAGCGCCACTGGTCGTCGCGACGCTCGACGCTCAGTTGCCCGAAGTGAACCTCGTGCCAATGCGCGACCAGAGCCGCGTGCCATGCACTCAGATCGCGGGCGAGTTTTCCATTGGCGTCGCTGCGGCGCCGGTAGGCTCCGGCAGCGGGTCGGTAGTACTGGTCGAGGTACTCGCGCAACATGCGGTTGGTGCTGAACGACGTCGTGAGCCTGGCA
>DATGDG010000214.1:0-7655 GCA_035311025.1 Casimicrobiaceae bacterium | reverse complement strand
CGCTGCGGCGATGTGTTTGACGGGGCCGTAGTCGGTGCCGGTGTAGTACTCGGTGATCACGACCATCGCGGCGGTCAGCGCGAGCCCGACCAGCGCGGCACCGAACACGCGCAGCGGTGACAGCGCGGCATCGACGCTCCCGATGTCGGCCAGCATCCACTGGGTGATGAACCAGAAACCGATTGCCGAAATCACGCCGGCGACGATCAATCCCCGGTACAGCGCGTTCATGATCTTGCCGCCTGGCCGCGCCTTGACGAAATAGCAGCCGACGATCGAGGCCAGGATCGAGAATCCGCCCAGCACCAGCGGATAGGTCACCGCTGTGGTCGCCATCGACGGCAGCAGCAGCGCGCCGAGCAGCATCGTCGCGACGATGGTCACCGCGTAGGTCTCGAACAGGTCGGCAGCCATGCCTGCGCAGTCGCCGACGTTGTCGCCGACGTTGTCGGCGATCACCGCCGGATTGCGCGGGTCGTCCTCGGGAATGCCGGCCTCGACCTTGCCGACCAGGTCGGCTCCGACGTCGGCGCCCTTGGTGAAGATGCCGCCCCCCAGCCGCGCGAAGATCGAGATCAACGAGCCCCCGAACGCCAGGCCGACTAGCGGCCCGATCGCCGCGTGCAGGCCTTCGGTCGCCAGGTTCGGGGCCTGCTCGGCCGAGGCGACCAGGAACCAGTAGAAGCCGGTCACGCCCAGCAGTCCCAGACCGACGACCAGCATGCCGGTGATCGCGCCGCCGCGGAACGCGACCGCAAGCGCCTGGTCGAGGCCGCTGCGCGCAGCTTCGGCGGTGCGCACGTTCGAGCGCACCGACACGTTCATGCCGATGTAGCCGGCCAGCCCGGAGAGGATCGCGCCTACGGCGAAACCGCCCGCAGTCAGCCACCCGAGAAACACGCCGATGACGATGAACAGGATGATCCCGACGATCCCGATCGTCGTGTACTGGCGATTCAGGTACGCCTTGGCGCCGGCCTGGATGGCGGCGGCGATTTCCTGCATGCGGGCGTTTCCTGCCGGCTTGGCGAGGATCCACTTGATGGATACCGCGCCGTAGACGATTGCCGCCACCGCGCAAAGCAGCGCGAAAATGAGCGGATTGGACATGGATTGCTCTCCCCTGGATTATGTCGACGAAAAGCGCGCGCTATTCTGCCAGTGCCCTGTCCAGAAAGTCGAGCCGATCCTGTCCCCAGAAGGGCTCCTTGGCGTAAATCCAGGTCGGAACACCGAAAACGCCGCGGTCGATCGCCTCCTGGGTCAGCGAGTCGTATTGCGAGCCAATTTCCGGCGCATTCGCGCGCGATCCGATCGCCCCGGCGTCGAGTCCCTGCGACCGCGCGATCTCGACGAGGGTCGCCGCATCGGCGATGTCGCGCTGTTCGGCCCACAGCGCGCGCCCGATCCCGCCGATGAGCGCCAGCGCCTCGTCGGGACCCGTCTCCCTGGCGGCCAGGATCCACTTCGACGCGAGGTCCCCCGACACCGGGAAGTGCGCCGGATGCAGGTTCAGCGGGATGCCCAGGAATTTCGACCAGCGCGCGAGCTCGACCAGCCGGTAGGCCTGGCGTTGCGGAGCGCGCTGCTTGAGCGGCAGGCCGCCCGAGGCCGCGAACACGCGACCGGTGTCGACCGGCTTGATGACGATGTCTGCGCCGTGATGGCGCGCGATCGCGACGAACCGGTCGTGGCCCAGGTACACGTAGGGTGAAGTCGGGGCGAGAAAGTAATCGACCACCCTGGTCATCGGTACTCCCCGGCGGCTGCAGCGGTTTTCATCCTGGATCCGTTGGCGGTCAGACGTCGAATGCGGTGGCGAGCTTCTTCGGCACCGCGGCATTCCTGAGGCGCACGTAGTGCGGCAGGCCGTCGCGATACGGCGGCGGCGCCTCGCCGCGGATCAGCGGCGCGAGGTAGGCGCGCGCTTTCGCCGTGATGCCGAAACCGTCGGCCGAGATGAAGCCGCGCGGCAGCATCTTCTCCTTGTTGGCGACTTCGGAAAGCGGCGCCATGCCGATCTTCCAGCGGTAAGGCTTGTCCGAGACGCGGACGATCGCCGGCATGACCGCGTTGTGGCCGGCGAGCGCGAATTCGACCGCGGCCTTGCCGACCGCGTACGACTGGTCGAGGTCGGTCTTCGATGCGAGGTGGCGCGCCGCACGCTGCAGGTAGTCGGCGACCGCCCAGTGGTACTTCAGGCCGAGCCGCTCCTTGACCAGGTTCGCGATCAGCGGCCCCACACCGCCCAGCTGCGCGTGGCCGAACGCATCCCGCGTCCCCGCCTCGGCCATCAGCCTGCCCGACGCATCCTGCAGGCCTTCGGAGACGCCGACGCAGCAGTAGCCGGCGCGGGCGACGCGCGCCTCGACGGTGGCAAGGAACTTCGCCTCGTCGAACGGGACCTCGGGGAACAGCAGCACCAGCGGAATCGGGGTCGCCGCATCCTCGGCCATTCCGACCGCCGCGGTGATCCAGCCCGCGTGCCGGCCCATCACCTCGAGCACGAACACCTTGGTGGACGTCTTCGCCATCGACGCGACGTCGAAGGCGGCCTCGCGCATCGACGTCGCGACGTACTTGGCGACCGATCCGAACCCCGGGCAGTTGTCGGTGACCGCAAGATCGTTGTCGACGGTCTTCGGCACGTGCACGGCGGTCAGCGGATAGCCCAGCGTCTTCGCGATCTGCGACACCTTGAGGCAGGTGTCGGCAGAATCGTTGCCTCCGTTGTAGAAGAAGTAGCCGATGTCGTGGGCGCGGAACACCTCGATCAGCCGCTCGTACTGCGCGCGGTTCTGGTCGAGGCCCTTGAGCTTGTAGCGGCAGGATCCGAAGGCACCGGCCGGCGTGTGCTTGAGCGCGGCGATGGCGCGCGCCGGCTCCCGGCCGGTGTCGATCAGGTCCTCGGTGAGCGCGCCAATGATGCCGTTGCGCCCGGCGTAGAGGCGCCCGATGCGCGACTTGTGGGCGCGCGCGGTCTCGATGACGCCGGCCGCGCTGGCGTTGATGACGGCGGTCACGCCGCCGGACTGTGCGTAGAAGGCGTTTCGTCGAGGCATGGTGGTCACGGTGGGGTCGGCGAATGAGGTTGTGTACGCGGTGTGGGTCCGCCCGGAACCGCGCCGGAACGTGCGGAGGGACGACGCGCCGTCGTCGTGAGCAAGCCGGTCAGCCGCGCAACGCGGCGAGGCAGGCGTCGCCCACGCTTTCGACGGTGCCCACGCCGTTGATCTGGCGATAGCGCGGTGCTTCGGGGTCGCCGGACCGTTCCCACCGCTCGTAGTACGCGATCAAGGGCTCGGTCTGCGCGTGGTACACGGCAAGCCGCTCGCGCACCGTTTCCTCCGTGTCGTCCACGCGCTGTATCAGCGCTTCGCCCGTGACGTCGTCCCTGCCGGCGACCTTGGGCGGGTTGTACTTGACGTGGTAAGTGCGCCCCGAGCCGATGTGGACGCGGCGCCCGCTCATCCGCTCGACGATCGCCGCGTCTGGAACCTCGATGTCGATCACGAAGTCGATGCGGACGTGCGCATTGCGCAGCGCTTCCGCCTGGGGAAAGGTCCGTGGGACGCCATCGAGCAGGTAGCCAGGCTTGCAGTCGGGGGCGGCGAGGCGGTCCTTGACCAGTCCGATGATGATCGCGTCGGACACCAGCGCACCGCGATCCACGACCTCCTTCGCGGCAAGGCCCATGGGCGTCCCCGCCTTGATCGCCGCACGCAACATGTCGCCGGTCGAGATGTGCGGAATGCCGAAAGCGTCGCAGATCAGGGCGGCCTGGGTGCCCTTGCCGGCCCCGGGGGGACCGAGCAGTATCAATCGCATGAGGTTTGCCGGTTGCCTGCAGTAGCGGGTCAGCCGCCGTGCCTGCGGCTGTGGTCGGCCCTCGAACGCCCGGGCTGTCCCGGATTCTCGCCGGTACCGGCGCAGAAGGTCAATCGGGATCGCGTCACCCGGCACTCCCGAACAGCGCACGAACGCGCGCCAGGTCTTCCGCGGTATCGACGCCGGGCGCAGGCGTTCCCTGCGCGATCGCGACCACGATGCGATGCCCGTGCCAGAGCGCGCGCAGCTGCTCGAGCGCCTCGAAACGTTCGATCGGCGCCAGCGCCAATGCCGGAAACGCCCGCAGGTAGCCGACGCGGTACGCATAGAGCCCGTAGTGCCGGTAGAGGGGCAATCCCGCGGGAATCGTGCTGCGATCGGCGGCGAATGCGTCGCGCGCCCACGGGATCGTCGCCCGGCTGAAATAGAGCGCGTAGCCGCGCGCGTCGAGCGTCACCTTGACGACGTTCGGATTGAACGCTTCCTGCGCATCGCGGATCGGATGGCAGGCTGTGGCGATCGAGGCGTCCGGATGCGCGGCGAGGAGCTCCGCCATCTGGCGCATCAGCGCCGGATCGAGCAGCGGCTCGTCGCCCTGGACATTGACCACGGTCTCGTCAGCGGCCAGCTCGAGCGCCGCGGCGGCCTCGGCAAGCCGGTCGGTGCCTGTCGGATGATCGGCGCGGGTCAGGATCGCCTCGACGCCGTGGGCGCGCACTGCATCCGCGATGCGCGCATCGTCGGTTGCGACCACGACGCGCCGCGCGCCGCTCTGGCGTGCCCGCTCGGCGACGCGCACGACCATCGGTTTGCCGCCGATGTCGGCCAGCGGCTTGCCCGGCAGGCGCGTCGACGCGTAGCGCGCCGGAACAAGGACGGTGAAGCTCACTCCTTCAGCGCTTCCCATTCCTCGGGAGACAGCTTGCGCGCCTCCTCCTCGAGCATCACGGGAATGCCGTCGCGGATCGGGTAGGCGAGGCGCGCCGAGCGCGAGATCAGTTCCTGCCGCTCGCGATCATAGGTGAGCGGACCCTTGGTCACCGGGCACACCAGCATTTCGAGGAGCTTGGGGTCCACGCAGTTTCTCCACGATGGCGTCGATCAGGGCCGGGTCGACGCTCGCCCGGATCGGCAGCATCCACATCCGCGGATCGCCGAACTCGCGACATTTTACCGCGTCCTTCTCGGTCATCAGGATCGCACGCGCACCCGGGAAGAGGACGTCGGCGCGGCGATATGCGTGGTGGTCGTCGAAAGCCTGGGTCCGCGCGTCGAGACCCAGGCGCGCGACCAGGTCGAAGAACCGTTGCGGATTTCCGATGCCCGCGATCGCGACGACGTCCGGACCGCGCAGGCGGCGGGACGCGGCGACGATCGACGGGTTGGTGACGTTGCGCCAGGGCTGTGGCTCCTGCGACATCGCGTAAACGGCGGGACGCCCGCCAAGCACTGGCGGGCTCCCGGCGCCACGGGTGCCGCTGTCGCGAAGCTCGACGACCGCGTCCACGGCGGCAAGGCGCGAGACCGGCTCGCGCAGAGGCCCCGCCGGCAGCAGGAGACCGTTGCCGACGCCGCGTGCGCCATCGACGACGGCGATCTCGACGTCGCGGTCGAGGGCGTAATGCTGGAGGCCATCGTCGCTGATGATCACGTCGATGTCGGGATGCGCAGCGAGCAGCGCCCGGGCAGCATCGCCTCGCCGGCGCCCGACGCAGACCGGGGCGCCGCTGGCGGCGAGGATCAGCGACTCGTCACCGACGTCGCGCGGACTGTCGTCGGTTCGCACGATGCGCAACGCGTCGTCGGCGCGGCCGTGACCGCGGCTGACGATCCCCGGATGGAAGCCGCGTTCGCGCAGCGCCTGGACCAGCGCGCCGACCAGCGGCGTCTTGCCCGCCCCCCCGACGGCGATGTTGCCGACGATCACGACCGGCACCGGCACCCGCGTCCGGGGCAACCAGCCCGCCCGATAGGCGATGCGCCGCAGCGCCGAGACCGTGGCGAACAGCAGCGCCAGCGGCAGCAGCAGCGCCGCGAGCGCCGTGACTCGCGGCTGCCACCACGCGCGTTGCAGCGCCGCGCCGAGGGCCATCGCTTACCGTTGGCGCGCTGCCGCCGACGACTGGGTTGCGAAGCTGATGTGGGTGAGGCCCGCGTCGCGCGCAGCCTCCATGATGTGGACGACCATCTGCTGCGTCGCCTGCGCGTCGGCATTGATGACGACGACCGGCTCCTTGGCGCTGCCGGCCGCCTGCTTCAGCATGCCCGCCATCGCCTCCACTGTCGTGAACAGGAACGCCGGGCCGCCCTGGATCGAATAGCGGCCCTGCGCATCGAGCCCGACATTGATTTCGTGCGGACGCTGCTTGGCCGCGTCGGCATCGGCCTGCGGCAGCGTGATCTGCAGTTCGGCGACGCGCTGGTAGGTCGTCGTCACCATCAGGAAGATGAGGATGACGAGCATCACGTCGATCAACGGAATGAAGTTGATCTCGGGGTCCTCGCGCGTGCGATCGCCGCGCAGGTTCATCGCATCGCCCTCATCGCGTCACTTCCGCTCGCCGTGGGCGAAATCCACCAGCTTGATCGCCTGCTGCTCCATTTCGATGACCAGTGCATCGACCTTGGCCCTGAAATGGCGATAGAAGATCATGCTCGGGATCGCGACGATGAGGCCCATCGCCGTGTTGTACAGCGCGATCGAGATGCCGTGGGCGAGCTCGATCGGGTTGGATCCGCTCGCCGACTGCGAGCCGAAGATCTCGATCATTCCGATCACCGTGCCGAACAGGCCCAGTAGCGGCGCCATCGCTGCGATCGTGCCCAGGGTCGTCAGGAAGCGCTCGAGCTCGTGCGTGACCAGGCGCCCGACCTCCTCGATCGCTTCCCTCATCACCGGCCGCGGGCTGCGCACGTTGGCGAGGCCGGCGGCGAGGATGCGCCCGAGCGGCCCCTGCTCCGCCGTGCGCGCCAGCAGATCCTGGGTGGCGCCCGTGTGCTTGAACTCGACCAGCACATGGTCGACCATGCCGCGCGGCGCGACGACGCTCTGGCGCAGCGACCACAGACGCTCGAGAATCAGCGCGAGCGCGGTGACGGATGCGATGATCAACGGCCAGATCGGCCAGCCCGCTGCCTCGATGATGGACCACACGTTGGGAATACTCCTCGATCGACTGTCCGATAGGCATTGCCGGAACCTGGGAACCGGCGACGCTCAAATGTAGCTTGGCAGGGCTGCGCGAAGCAACTTTCCGCGGCGCTCGGCACACCTGGCGGACGTCGCTGCGCCCGTCCCTCACCGCCCCCTTGCGCCAGTTCGCACGCGCCGGCTGCCCGGCTCGGCGAGCGTTGCGCTGACTGCCGCACCGGCGAGGATGATCACCCAGCACAGGTAGATCCACAGCAGGAAGATCGGCAGCGCCGACAGCGCGCCGTAGATCGCCTGGTACGTCGATATGCGCGTGACGTACCACGCGAACGCGTGCTTCGCGCCCTCGAGCGCGCCGGCGGCGAGCGCGCCGGCGACCAGCGCAGGCATCATCGCCACCTGCCGCGCCGGTACCGTCTTGTACAGCAGCGTGAGTCCGGCCAGCGAGAAAGCGAACGGCAGCATCTGCAGGATGCGCTCACCCGAGGTCCTGTGGATCGGCACGACTGCCAGCGAGTGCACGACGAGCCAGGTCGTGATCGAGATGCTCGCGCCGAGCAGCACCGGACCCGCGGTGAGGCCGATCGCGTAGACGAGCAGGCGCCGCCCGAGCGGACGACCCTGCCGGATGCCCCAGATCGCGTTGATCTCGCGCTCGACGGTTCCGATCGCGAGC
>DATGDG010000213.1:0-6994 GCA_035311025.1 Casimicrobiaceae bacterium | reverse complement strand
GGGGTCGTGGAGAAATCGCTGCGCGGGGCGGCGCTGTGGAACGAGGTGAAGGACAAGCTGCACGAGAGCGGGCTGGCGCTGTCCGGCGGACAGCAGCAGCGGCTGTGCATCGCCCGCGCCGTCGCGGTCAGGCCCGAGGTGCTGCTGCTGGACGAGCCGACGTCGGCACTCGACCCGATCTCGACCGCCAAGATCGAGGAACTGATCTCCGAGCTCAAGGCCGACTACACGATCGCGATCGTCACCCACAACATGCAGCAGGCGGCGCGCGTGTCGGACCGCACCGCCTACATGTATCTCGGGGAGATGATCGAGTTCGGCGAGACCGACCAGATCTTCCTCCGCCCGGCGCGCAAGGAAACCGAGGATTACATCACCGGGCGCTTCGGCTGAGGCGAAACGACGCGGGGCCCGCGTGGCCCGGAACGGAGGCAACCAGATGAGCGACCACACCAACAAGCAGTTCGACGCCGAAATGGAGTCGATCCGCACGGGCGTCCTTTCGATGGGCGGCGTCGTCGAGCAGCAGCTGACCCGCGCGATTGCGGCGCTGGAGAAGGAGGATGACGCGAAGCTGCTCGACGCGGTCGGCGAGAACGAGGCGGTGATCAACAACCTGCAGATCACGATCGACCAGCAATGCGCGCAGATCATCGCGAAGCGCCAGCCGGCCGCCGTCGACCTGCGGATGATCCTGACGGTCAGCAAGATCGTCAACGACCTCGAGCGCATCGGCGACGAGGTGAAGAAGGTCGCGTACAAGGCCGGGGACACCTACGGCAACGCGAGGCTCGCGCGGGTGCGCTACTACGACGCGACTCAGGCGCTGGCCAACGCGATGTCGATGCTCAGGCTCGCGCTCGACGCATTCGCGCGGCTCGACGTCGAGGCCGCCGCCGAGGTCATCGACCGCGACACCGCGATCGACGCGGCCTTCGCGTCGATCCTGCGCCAGCTGATCAGCTACATGATGGAAGACCCGCGCACGATCACACCGGCGCTCGAGATCGTGTTCATCGCCAAGTCGATCGAGCGCATCGGCGATCACGCGAAGAACATCGCCGAGGCCGTGGTCCAGGTCGTCAAGGGCAAGGACGTCCGGCATGCGTCGGCGACGGAGATCCGCGCGGAGATCGCGCAGCCATGATGCCGACGATCCTGGTCGTCGAGGACGAGCCCGCCATCGTCGAGCTCCTGAAAGTCAACCTCGCCGACGCCGGGTACGGCGTGAAGACCGCGGCCGACGCCGAAGCCGCGCAGGCGGTGCTGAAGGAGGCGCTGCCCGATCTGGTGCTCCTCGACTGGATGCTGCCGGGGCAGTCGGGCCTCGCGCTGGCGAAGGAACTGCGCGGCAATGCCCGCACGCGCGAGCTGCCGATCATCATGGTCACGGCGCGGTCCGGTGAATCCGACAAGGTTGCCGGCCTGGAAGCCTGGGTCGACGACTACGTGACCAAGCCGTTCAGCCCCCGCGAGCTGAAGGCACGCATCAAGTCGGTGCTGCGCAGGCGCGCCCCCGAGGCCGCGCAGGAGCCGCTCGAGGCGGGCGGCCTCAGACTCGACCCGGCGACCCAGCGCGTGACGGTCGCGGGCCGCGAGGTGCCGCTCGGGCCCACCGAGTTCCGGCTGCTGCGGTTCCTGCTGGCCCGCCCCGAGCGCGTGCACAGCCGCGCGCAGCTTCTCGACATGGTGTGGGGCGACCACGTCTACATCGAGGAGCGCACCGTCGACGTCCACATCCGCAGGCTGCGCGTCGCGCTCGAGCCTTTCGGCGCGGACACGCTGATCGAGACCGTGCGCGGCAGCGGCTACCGGCTGGCGGCGCCGCGATGACGGCGCGCATGCTCGCATGAGTTCTCCCGCGCGACGATGAGGTCGGTCGTCCGGCAGGGGCTGGTGACACCGGGCATCGTCGCCGCGCTGACGCTCGTCGCGCTCGTTCTCGCCGGCAGCGCGGCGGCGCTCGGCGTCCTCGCCGTCGGTGCCGGCGCGATCGTCGCGCATCACCTGCGGCACCTCGACCAGATCACGCAGTGGGCAGGCGGGGCGTTCGATGCACCGGTGCCGCACGGTCGCGGCGCCTGGGTGACGACGTTCGCCGCGATCCATCGTCGCGTGCGCCAGCGCGCAGCCCACGAGCGCGACCTCCGCCAGGTGATCGAGCGCTTCCAGCAGGTGGCCGCGGCGATGCCCGACGGCATCGTGGTCCTCGACGCGAGCAACCGGATCGACTGGGCCAATCCCCGCGCGCAGGCGCAGCTCGGCCTCGACCTCGCCCACGACCACGGGCAGCCGATCGTGAATCTGGTCAGGCAGCCCGACTTCGTCCGCTATCTCGAGACCGGCGATTACGGCGACTCGATCGTCGTGGCATCGAGTCGCGACGCCGGCCGCAGGCTCGGCCTGCAACTCGTGCCTTTCGCCGCCGACCAGAAGCTCCTGATGTCGCGCGACGTCACCGAGATGGAGGCCGTCGCGCGCATGCGCCGCGATTTCATCGCGAACGTGTCGCACGAACTGAAGACGCCGCTCACCGTGGTCAGCGGATTCATCGAGACGCTGCAGGACCTGGATCTGGACGAGGTCCAGCGGTCGCGGTTCCTGCAGCTGATGCAGGAGCAGGCCCGCAACATGCAGCGCCTGGTGGCCGACCTCCTCACCCTGTCGGCGCTGGAGAGCGAGCACAATCCGCTTGCCGAGGAGCGTTTCGCGATCGCGCCGCTGCTCCTCGAGCTGTCCGCGGACGCCAAGGCGCTGGCGCGGGGACAGCACCGGGTGGAGCTCGACATCGGCGACGCCGCGACCGTCCACGGCAGCCGCGACGAGCTCGCCAGCGCATTCGGCAACCTGGTCAGCAATGCGATCCGGTACACGCCGTCCGGTGGCACGATCACGCTCTCGTGGCGCGTCGACGCCGACGGCAGCGGCGTGTTCGAGGTGCGCGACACCGGGATCGGCATCGCCCCGGAATACCTGCCGCGGCTGACCGAGCGCTTCTACCGGGTCGACCGCAGCCGCTCCCGCGCCACCGGCGGGACCGGGCTCGGCCTCGCGATCGTCAAGCACGTCGTATTGCGCCACCAGGCGCAGCTCGAGATCGACAGCGAACGCGGCAAGGGAAGCCGGTTCGCCATCCGCCTGCCCGCGCGGCGGGTCCAGCGGGCGCCCGATACCCGTGATCACGCGGCGGCCGCGCGCGGTGACCGCGACACCGCGGCTACTGCGCCCGGAAGCGGCGCGTCTACCAGTACCGAAGCGCAGCCCGGAACAGCGCCTTGATCTCGTCGCGTCCGACGTCCACCGGCGCGTTCTTGATCACCCGGTACTGCGGCTCCGCACCCGTGGCGAGCGCGTCGAGCTGAGCCTCGCCGAATCCGAGCGCGTCGAGGCCATTGGGCATCTTCGCGGCCTTCATCAGCTCGATCACGCGCCCGGCGAGGACCTCGCCGGCGTCGGCATCGGTTGCGCCGCGGGTGTCGGCACCCAGTGCGCAGGCGCAGCGCAGGTGGCGCTCCGGGTGCGCAGGCGCGGTGTGGCGCCACACCGACGGATTGTTGAGCACGACGGCCATGCCGTGCGGGATCAGCGTCTTGCCTTCCGGGTACCCGGCGACGTGCCAGTCCCTCACCAGCCCCGACACTGCGTAGGAGAGGCCGTGCGGCAGGTGGCAGCCGGCCGCGTTGAACGCGATCCCGGCGAGCATCGCCGCATACATCATCTCGCTGCGCGCTTCGGTGTCCGAAGGGTCGCGCACCGCGCGCACCAGGTACTTGCCGACGCTGTCCAGCGCCTGCGCGGCGAGCGCGTCGGAGAAGGGGTTGGCGCCCTGCGACACCGGCCGCAGGATGCCCCGGGCCTTGTTGAGGCGGCGCGGGTAGAGGCGGGCGGTGATCGATTCCAGCGCATGGCTCATGCAGTCGAAGCCGGTCGCCGCGACGACATTGGCGGGCAGCGAGCGCGTGACGTCGGGGTCGACCAGGGCGACCGTCGGGATCAGCCGTCGCGAGATGATGCCGGTCTTGGCGTTGATCGAGGACAGCGTGAAGATGGCGATGCCCGTGGTCTCCGACCCGGTTCCGGAGGTCGTCGGGCACGCGATGTGCGGCTTCACCGGCCCGGGGACGCGCGCCCCCGCGCCGATCGGCGCGTTGACGTAGGTCATGAACTCGGCCGGATGGCTCGCATACAGGTTCGCCGACTTGCAGGTGTCCATGACCGAGCCGCCGCCGACCGAAACGTAGCCGTCGACGTTCGCCTCGCGCGCGAAGCGCGCCGCGTCCTGCAGCGAGCGGTCGTTGGGCTCGATCTCCACTTCGTCGTAGACGACGAAGTCGACCTTCGCCGCCGCAAGGGATGCTTTCACCTTGGCGACGTGCTCGCCGGAGGCAAGACGGCGATCGGTGAACAGGGCGACCCGCGTGAGGCCGAGTTCCGCCGCGTTGTCGCCGGCCTCGGCGAGCACGCCGGGGCCGAAGGTGAAGGTGGGCATGCCGAGGGTGAATCCCCGGTCGCTGCCCTCGAGTGCCGCGAAATCAGCGTGACAACAGGCCATGTTTCGACTCCTTGAATGGGAATCCCCGGGGACGGCGCACCGCGCGCTCAGTCATGGGTCGAGCCGAGGATCGCCGCGGCGATCTTCTCCGCGATCATCACCACGGGAACGTTGGTGTTGCCCGAGACCAGCGTCGGCATGACGCCGCAGTCGACGACGCGCAATCCCGCGATGCCGTGCACGCGCAGGTCTGCATCGACGACGGCCATCGGGTCGGTTGGCGGCCCCATCCGGGTCGTGCCGCTGGGGTGGAAGATGGTCCCGGCGGTGTCCTTCGCGAATTCGAGCAGATCGCCGTCGGTCGCGGCCCCGGGACCCGGACGGTACTCCGCGGCGACGTAGGGGCGCATCGCGCGGGTCGCCGCGAGGCTACGCGCGAGGCGGATGGCGGCGACGAGCGTCGCCCGGTCCTCGGCGGTCGACAGGTAGTTGGCCTGCATCGCCGGCGCTTCGAACGGGTCGGTGGAGCGGATGTGGACGGTGCCGCGCGAGGAGGGGCGCAGTTGGCACACCGACATCGTGAACCCGGAGAACCGGTGCACCGGCGAACCCGCCATGTCCGACGAGAGCGTCGCGAAATGGAACTGGACGTCCGGGCGCTTCGCGTCGGGCATGGCGCGCGCGAAGATTCCGCCCTGATTGATGCCGACGGCCATCGGACCGCGGCGCGCCAGCACGTACTGGAGGCCGAGCGCAAGCTTTCCGTGCCAGCTGGAAAGCGCGTCGTTGGTCGTGATGGGCTGGGTGCAGCGGAAGATCACGCGGGCCTGAAGGTGATCCTGCAGGTTCGCGCCCACGCCCGGGAGTGCCCGGACCACCGGTATGCCGTGTTCCCGCAGCAGCGACGCCGGGCCCACCCCCGACAGCTGCAGCAGCTGCGGGGATTGCAGGGCACCGGCGGCGAGGATCACCTCGCGGCGCGCCTCGACGTTGCGCTCGGTGCCGCCCTGGCGGTAGCGCAGGCCCGTTGCGCGCGTGCCGTCGAACAGTACCCGCGTCGCGTGCGCTTCGGTCTCGACGCGTAGGTTCGGGCGGCCGCGCACCGGCCGCAAGTACGCGACCGCCGTCGAGCAGCGCCGGCCGTGCCGGGTCGCCAGCTGGTAATAGCCGGCGCCTTCCTGACGGGCGCCGTTGAAGTCGTCGTTGCGCGGGATGCCGAGTTCGCCCGCCCCGGCGATCATCGCCTCGACCAGCGGATGCGCCGCCCCGATGTCGGAGGCCCACAACGGACCGTCGGCGCCGTGGTACTCGCTTTCGCCGCGGACGTTGTGCTCCAGCCTGCGGAACCACGGCAGCACGTCGGCCCAGGCCCAGCCGGGGTTGCCCTGCGCCGCCCAGCCGTCGTAGTCCTCGCGCTGCCCGCGGATCGATATCAGGCCGTTGATGGCGGAGCTTCCGCCCAGCGTGCGTCCGCGCGGCCAGTAGATCTTGCGGCCGTTCATCCCGGGGTCCGGCTCGGTGTAGAAACCCCAGTTCAGCACCGGGTGGAACATCGTCTTGGCGTAGCCGATCGGGATATGGATCCAGGGGTACGAATCCGGCGGGCCGGCTTCCAGCAGCAGCACCCGGTGGCGGCCATCGGCCGAAAGGCGGTTGGCCAGCACGCAGCCGGCCGAGCCGGCACCGACGATGACGTAGTCGAAACTCGTTTCGGATCCGGACATGGGAGTGCGGCGTCGCGCGGTCGTGTCTGCGCCGGGTTGGCGATCCAGGTCGTTGATTGTAAAGGACCCGGCCGACCCTTCTCCGGGATTTCAGCGGTCCCGAGGGCGCGGTTTGACCCGTTAGCGCGGTAACTGCTAGAATCGCATGTTTCGACGGAGGGGTTCCCGAGCGGTCAAAGGGAGCAGACTGTAAATCTGCCGGCTCTGCCTTCGAAGGTTCGAATCCTTCCCCCTCCACCAGGGATCAGCGGACGGGGATCAGGCATCAGTTGCGTCGCGGCCGCTCCGTCCAGCGGAGGCGTCGGGGTACTGATCCCTGATTCCAGATACCTGATCCCGGACTCGCGGGTGTAGCTCAATGGTAGAGCAGAAGCCTTCCAAGCTTACGACGAGGGTTCGATTCCCTTCACCCGCTCCAGAACCGCCGGAACTGACAGGACTTGGCAGGCATCGCACGGATTTAGCGCCCATGTAGCTCAGTGGTAGAGCACTCCCTTGGTAAGGGAGAGGTCGCGCGTTCAATCCGCGCCATGGGCACCAGGAACTCGTTGACACGAATTGACCAGACGGCCGCTGCGGCCGACCGCAACCCTCAACCCGCCGCAAGGCAGAAGCTGAACCGCTAGGAGTCGAACGACATGGCCAAGGGCAAATTCGAGCGTACGAAGCCGCACGTGAACGTGGGGACGATTGGGCACGTGGATCACGGGAAGACGACGCTGACGGCGGCGATCACGTCGGTGCTGTCGAAGAAGTTTGGCGGTGAGGCGAAGGCGTA
>DATGDG010000212.1:0-3313 GCA_035311025.1 Casimicrobiaceae bacterium | reverse complement strand
CGTGTCTTCCATTCGCGGGCGGTGGCGCGCTCGACCTGCTCGGTCTCGAGCGTCAGGTCGGCCGCGACGCACACGGTCGTCGACGGTTTCAGCGTGCGGGCGAGGGCCTCCAGCATCGCTGCGTTGCGATAGGGCGTTTCGATGAAGATCTCGGTGCGTGCGCCGCTGCGCGATTGGGCCTCGAGCGAGCGCAGCGCCTCGGCCCGCGCTTCAGGCTTGACCGGCAGGTAGCCGTGGAAGCAGAAATGCTGGCCGTTCAATCCGGAGGCCATCAACGCGAGCAGGATCGCCGACGGGCCCACCAGCGGGACGACCCGCAATCCCGCCGCGTGCACGGCGGCGACCAGTGCCGACCCCGGGTCGGCCACGCCGGGACACCCTGCGTCGGACACCAGTCCGACGTCCTCGCCGTTACGCAGCGTCCTGATGACGGCCGCGAGCTCATCCGCCCCGGGCGCGCGCGGCAGCGCGACGAGGTCGAGCTGTGCGATCGGCACCGGCATTTCGAGCGAGCTCAGGAAGGCGCGGGCGGCCTTGGGCGTTTCGACGACCCAGTGAACGAGTCCGCGCGCGAGGTCGATCGTGCGCCGAGGCAGGACCGTGGATGGCGCGACGCTGCCCAGGAGGTTCGGCACGAGGTAGAGCGCGCCCGGCATGCCTCAGGCCGCCTGCGGTTGTGCCAGCACGTCGATCCCCTCGGTCGCGAGCAGGTCGACGAGCGCGATCAGCGGCAGGCCAATCAGCGCCGTCGGATCGTCGCTTTCGATGCGCTCGAACAGCGCAATGCCCAGTGCCTCCGACTTCACGGCCCCTGCGCAGTCGTAGGGACGCTCGCGGCGCAGGTAGCTCTCGATCGCCTGGGGATCGAGCCGGCGGAAGGTGCTCGTCACGTCGACCTGCCGCAGCTGGCAGCGCTTGCTCGCGGCGTCCACCAGCGCCAACGCCGTGTGGAACACGATCCTGCGACCCGAGAGCATGGTCAGCTGCGCGACCGCCGCGTCGTGGCTCCCCGGCTTGCTGAGCGCCACGCCGTCGGCGTCGGCGACCTGGTCGGAGCCGATCACCAGCGCGTCGGCGTAGCGGGCCGCGACCGCGCGCGCCTTGGCGATCGCCAGGCGGCAGGCGGTGACCGCCGGCGCTTCGTCGGGAAGCGCCGTCTCGTCGATGTCGGCGGCCGCAACCTCGAATGGATGGCAAAGGCGCTCGAGCAAGGCACGCCGATACCGGGATCCCGAGGCGAGGACCAGAGGCCGCACCCCGCTCACCGTTGTTTTTTCTGGCATTTTTTGACAGATCTGGCGATTGACGGTATGATTTTACGTTTTCGCCGGCCGCCCCTGCAGGTGTCTTTTCCGGGGGTCTGCGGGCACGGGGTGCGCACGCAATGGTTCCGCGCTTGGCCGACCCTCCGGGCACCGGTTCGGGCAGATCGAAGTCCCGTCTGGACGCGTTCGCGCTCGCGCGCGATCGCGGCGTCGTCGAAGGGATGGTCGATGCGCATCGGTTGCCGCGCGTTGCCGACGTGCTTGCCGAGGGCCCGGCGGCGATCGAATGGCGAATCGCCGGCGCCGCCGATGCGATGGGCAGGCCCGCGCTGGACCTCGGACTTTCCGGCACGGTGACGCTGAATTGCCAGCGCTGCCTCGCCGATTTCGAATGGCCGGTCTCGCAGCGCACCGAGTTGCTCCTCGCGAGAAACGAGGACGAATTGACGGCGCTCGATGCCGAAAGCGGTTCCGAGGTCGTGCTGGCGGGATCCCCGATCGATCCGCTCGGCCTGGTCGAGGACGAGCTGGTGCTGGCGCTGCCCTTTGCGCCGAGGCATCCCGATGGGGCCTGCGCGGCACCCGCCGACAGTGAAGTGACCAACAGGAGAGCATGATGGCAGTCCAGCAGAACAAGAAGTCGCCGTCGAAGCGCGGCATGCATCGCGCCCACGACTTTCTCGGCAATCCCCCGCTGGCCGTCGAGCCAGTGAGCGGCGAGGTGCACCTGCGCCACCACATCAGCCCCAGCGGCTACTACCGCGGCAAGAAGGTCGTCAAGACCAAGGCCGACGAGTGACCCTGGCGCCGCGGGCGGCGCCTGAACTCACGAGCCCGATGTCCGTCACCGTAGCCGTCGATGCCATGGGGGGCGATCACGGGCTCTCGGTCACCGTTCCCGCGTGCCTCGAGTTTCTGGAGGCGACGCGCGACGCGAAGGTGATCCTCGTCGGGCCGCAGGCAGCGCTTGAAGCCGCGCTGGCGACCGCCAAGCCGGCGCTGCGCGATCGTGTCAGCGTCCGCGCAGCGAGCGAGGTCGTCGACATGGACGAGCCTCCCGGCGAGGCGCTGCGGCGCAAGAAGGACTCGTCGATGCGGGTCGCAGTCAACCTGGTCAAGGAGGGTGCGGCGCATGCCTGTGTGTCGGCCGGCAACACCGGCGCCCTGATGGCGATCGCGCGCTTCGTGCTGAAGACGCTGCCGGGCATCGATCGCCCGGCGATCGCATCGCAGCTGCCGACCCGATCCGGCGAGACGCTGATGCTCGATCTGGGTGCCAATGTCAATTGCACGCCCCAGCAGCTCGTGCAGTTCGCGGCGATGGGCAGTGCCCTGGTGACGGCCATCGAAGGCATCGAGCGGCCGACGGTCGGGCTGCTCAACATCGGCGAGGAAGACATCAAGGGCAACGACGTCGTCAAGGACACGGTGGAGCTCCTGAAGACTTCAGGGCTCAACTTCCACGGCAATGTCGAAGGCGACGACATCTACAAGGGAACCACCGACGTCGTCGTCTGCGACGGCTTCGTCGGCAACGTTGCGCTCAAGACATCCGAGGGTCTCGCGCAGATGCTCTACGCCTTCCTGAAGATGGAATTCACGCGCAACCCGCTGACACGCCTCGCTGCGCTGGTCGCCTATCCGGTGCTGATGGCATTCAAGCGACGCATCGATCCGCGCCGCTACAACGGCGCGACGCTGGTCGGCCTGAAAGGCGTCGTCGTCAAGAGCCACGGCGGGGCCGATGTGCAGGCCTTCGTCAGCGCGCTGCGGCGAGCGCACGCCGAAGTCGAGCACGGCGTGCTGGAACGCATCGCCCAGCGCATCGCCGGCATGCACGTCGCAGCGGGCGAGCCTGTCGTGTCGGCCGAATCCACCGGGCCCTCCGGGCCCACCGCGGCCCATGCGTAGCCGAATCGCCGGCACGGGCCGCTACCTCCCGTCGCGCGTGCTGACCAATGACGAGCTCGCCGGGCGCGTCGCGACCAGCGACGAATGGATCCGCAGCCGCACCGGCATCGCGCAGCGGCACATCGCGGCCGACGCAG
>DATGDG010000211.1:0-2370 GCA_035311025.1 Casimicrobiaceae bacterium | reverse complement strand
GTCGTGGGAGAAAAAGTCGACCCCGGGAAACTTCGTCTGCAGCCAGCCCGAGAGCAGATAGATGGTGAGCGGAAAGCCGTACATCTCGGTGAACAGGGCGACCAGGAACGCCGAGAACGCGCCGAACGAGCGCCAGTCGCGGCGCGTCTTGGGGCGCGTGAAGCTGAATGCGAAGATGATGAACACCAGCGAGTTGATGAAAACAAGCGACCACAGCCCATAGGCCGGAGCCGCATCCGCACGGTTCATGAGCGATCTCCCTCGCGTCCGCTAGTGATGGCCATGCTGCGGGGGCCCCGAGTTCCCGTTCCCCGGCTCCGCCCGGGAGTCGCCGTCCTTCTTCGAGCCACCGTGGTGCCCGTGCCCGTGGAACAGATGCAGCAACGGACATCCGAGCAGCAGAATGAGCGGCAAGGCGCCGTACAGGTGCGCGCGGTGCTCGGTCACGAGAAAAAAGCCCGCGATCAGCAAAAAGCCGATCAGCACGAATTTCCCGGCCACGATCCGCGGCTGGGGATCCCTTGCGTCGCGATTCATCTCACTTCCCCTGCCGATTGGAGCGTCACAGCCGCACTCTCCTGAGCCGAAGCGCGTTGGTCACCACGGACACCGAGCTCATCGCCATCGCCGCTGCGGCGAATATGGGCGAGAGCAGCAGACCGAAGAACGGGTAGAGCACGCCCGCCGCGATGGGTACGCCGAGCGCGTTGTAGAAGAACGCGAAGAACAGGTTCTGCCGAACGTTGCGCATCGTCGCGCGCGAAAGCCGGATTGCTTTTACGATGCCGCGCAGATCGCCTTTCACGAGCGTCACACTCGCGCTTTCTATCGCGACGTCGGTCCCGGTTCCCATGGCAATGCCGACGTTGGCCTGCGCGAGCGCCGGCGCGTCGTTGATGCCGTCTCCGGCCATCGCCACCACGCGCCCCGCGGCCTGCAGCGCCTTGATCCTGTCGACCTTCTGCTCGGGCAGAACCTCGGCGATCACCTCGTCGATGCCGAGCTGCCGGCCCACCGCCTCGGCCGTTTGGCGCGAATCGCCCGAAAGCATGACCACGCTCACCCGCTGCGCCTGAATCGATCTGACCGCCTCGGGCGTGGTTTCCTTGATCGGGTCGGCGACCGCGATCACCACGGCGACGCGGCCGTCGATCGCCGCGTACATCGCGGTCTTGCCCTGCGCTCTCAGCGCATCCGCCCGGTCGGCGAGAGCCTGCGGCACGCCACCGAAGCCGTCCATGAATCGGCGGCTGCCGACCGCGACGCGGCGGCCGGCGACCGCGCCCTGCACGCCCTGCCCGGTCACCGATTCGAAGTTCTCGACCGCCTGGAGCGCGAGCCCGCGCTCCTCAGCGCCTTTCACGATCGCCTGCGCGAGAGGATGCTCACTCGCCCGCTCGAGGCTCGCGACGAGCGCCAAAGCCTCCCCTTCGGGCACGCCTGGTGCCATCGCGACGTCGACCAGCTGCGGCCTGCCCAGCGTGAGCGTGCCGGTCTTGTCGACGACCAGCGTATCGATCTCGCGCAGCTTTTCGACGGCCTCGGCGTTGCGGAACAGGATGCCGTTCAGCGCGCCCTGTCCCATCGCGACGGTGATCGAGATCGGCGTCGCGAGTCCGACCGCGCAGGGACAGGCGATGATCAGCACCGCCACCGCGTTGATCACGGCGTACGTGAGCGCCGGCTGCGGGCCGAAAAAACCCCACACGAGCGCGGTGATGATCGCGATCGCGATTACGGTCTGCACGAAATAGGAGGCGACCAGATCGGCGAGCCGCTGCACCGGCGCGCGCGTGCGCTGCGCCTGCGAAACCATGTGCACGATCTGCGCGAGCAGCGTGTCCGAGCCGACCCGCTCGGCGCGGATAACGAGCGTGCCCCTGCCGTTGATCGTCGCACCGGTCACCCGGTCGCCCGCCTTCTTCGGCACGGGAACCGGTTCGCCCGTGACCATAGATTCGTCCACGTTGGAAGCGCCTTCCAGGCAGGTGCCGTCGACCGGCACCTTTTCCCCGGGGCGCACGCGCAGGCGGTCGCCGACCTGCACTTCGCCGAGCGGGACTTCCCGTTCCCGGCCGTCGGCCTCGATGCGCAGCGCGGAATTCGGCGCGAGCGCGAGCAACTGCTTGATCGCCTGGCTCGTCCGCCCGATGGCGCGCAGCTGCAGCACCTCGCCCAGCAGGACGAGCGTGACGATGACCGCGGCGGCCTCGAAGTACGCGCCGACGTGCCCGCCTTCCTCGCGGAACTGTTCGGGGAAGAGCCCGGGTGCGAGCACCGCCGCGACGCTGAACGCGAACGCCAGCGCTACGCCGAGCCCGATCAGCGTATACATGTTCGGGCTGCGGTTCCTGAGCGACAGCGCGAACC
>DATGDG010000210.1:0-4463 GCA_035311025.1 Casimicrobiaceae bacterium | reverse complement strand
GCGGCAGCGCGATGTACTCGCGCGTGCGCATTTCGATCAGGCGACTGACCGTGCGTTGGAACTCGCCCGCATGCGCGCCCTCGAGGTACAGCGATTCAGCCGGCACGGCCGCGGATGCGACGAGCTTCACGCGATGATCGTACAGGATGTCGATCAGCCACGTGAAGCGCCTCGCCTGGTCCGCCGCGCCCGCGCCCAGCTGCGGGATGTTCGACACCAGGACCACGGCGAAGCGCCGGGCCAGCTCCAGGTAGTCGCGCTGCGACCGCGGGCCGTCGCACAGCGCCTCGAAATCGAACCAGACGACGCTGCCGGCGCGGTGTCTCGCAAGCAGCGGCCGGCCCTCGACCTCGAGGCGGAGCTCCTCGTCGGGTCCTGCGCGCATCCCCTCGAACACCGCGTTCATCGCCATGTCGGCGCTCCGGCCGGCCGGAACGTGCCAGGTCGTCAGGTGCTCCAGGGTCCGCAGGCGATAGTCGATGCCGGCGTCGACCTCGACGACGTCGAGCCAGTGCTTGATCAGCTCGATCGCCGGGAGGAATCGCTGCCGGAGCAGTCCGTCGGGCCACAGCCGGTCGGGCGCGTAGTTCGACGTCATCACCAGGACCACGCCCGCCTCGAACAGCGCGGAGAGCAGCCGGCCGAGGATCATCGCGTCGGCGATGTCCGACACGTGGAATTCGTCGAAGCAGATCAGGCGATAGCGGCGCGCGATCTGCGCCGCAACGATCGCGAGCGGGTCGGCCTCGTCCTTCATGGATGCGAGCGCGACGTGGATCTCCCGCATGAACGCGTGGAAGTGGATCCGCGTCTTGCGCCGGATCGACACGGTCGCGTAGAAGCTGTCCATCAGCAGGCTCTTGCCACGGCCCACCCCTCCCCACAGGTAGACGCCCCGCGGGACGGCCGGGGACGCGAACAGCCGCCGGAGCTTGGACTGGCGCGCCACCCGGAACGCGGCAAGCTCGTCGGCGAGGACCTGCAGCCGTTCGAGTGCGGCCGCCTGCGCGTGGTCCAGCGTCGCGCGGCGCCGGTCGAGCAGAGGTTCGAGGTAATCGATCAGCGCGCCCTGGCGGCGCGTGATCTGACCGGGAAAGTCTGCCGTGCTCAAGGGGCCGGGATCGGGGACAGGAGCAGGCTGGGGCCGGGAACGCGGCGGCGAATCAGAGGTTGAGCGTCCGCTTGTCGACCGCGAGCGCCGCTTCCTTGGTCGCCTCGGACAGCGACGGGTGCGCATGACAGATGCGCGCGAGATCCTCGCTCGCCGCGCCGAACTCCATCGCGACCACGCCCTCGGCGATCAGCTCGCTGGCCATCGGGCCGATGATGTGCACGCCCAGGATGCGGTCGGTCGCGGCATCGGCCAGGATCTTGACGAAGCCGGTGGTGTCGCCCAGCGCACGCGCGCGGCCGTTGGCAGAGAACGGGAAGCTTCCTGCGCGATAGGGCACACCCGCGGCTTTCAGCTGCTGCTCGGTCTGGCCGACCCACGCAATCTCGGGCGACGTGTAGATGACCCAGGGAATCGTGTTGAAGTTGACGTGCCCGTGCTGGCCGGCGATGCGCTCCGCCACCGCCACGCCCTCCTCCTCGGCCTTGTGCGCGAGCATCGGCCCGCGGACGACATCGCCGATCGCCCAGACGTTCGGCAGGCTGCTGCGGCAGTCCGCGTCGACCTCGACGAAACCGCGCGCATCGAGCTTGAGGCCGACGCCCTCGCCATTCAGGCCGGACGTCGTCGGCACGCGCCCGATCGACACGATCAGGCGGTCGAAGGTCGCTTTCTGCGCTGCGCCGGAGGCATCCTTGTACTCGACGTCGACGCGATCCTTGCCTGCGCGAACCGCACCGATCGAAACGCCGAACCGCATGGCAAGGCCCTGCTTGACGAAGGCCTTGAGCGCTTCCTTCGCGATCGCCTCGTCCGCGGTCGGGAGGAGCGACGGCAGCGCCTCGAGGATCGTCACCTCGGCGCCGAGCCGCCGCCAGACGCTGCCCATCTCCAGCCCGATGACGCCGGCGCCGATGACGCCCAGGCGCCCGGGCACTTCGGGAATCGACAGCGCCCCGGCGTTGTCGAGGATGCGCTCGTTGTCGAACGCGGCCCCCGGCAGCGCCCGCGGCGAGGAGCCCGTCGCCACGATCACGTGGCGCGCCGTCAGCGAGGCGGCGCCCGGGCCCGCCACGGCGACCTTCCAGCGCTCGCCGTCCTTGCCAGCGAACGAACCGCGGCCGAGGAAGAACGCGATCTTGTTCTTCCTGAACAGGTACAGGATGCCGTCGTTGTTCTGCCCGACGACCCGGTCCTTGCGCGCGAGCATCTTCGCGACGTCGATCGACAGCCCGGCAACTGCGATGCCGTGGTCGGCGAAGGCGTGGCCCGCGTGCTCGAAGTTCTCCGACGACTGGAGCAGAGCCTTGGACGGAATGCAGCCGACGTTGGTGCAGGTTCCGCCGGGCGCGGGCTTGCCGTCGGGACGCGTGCCGTCGTCGATGCAGGCGGTCGAAAGGCCCAGTTGCGCGGCGCGGATCGCCGCGATGTAGCCGCCGGGACCTCCCCCGATGACGACGACGTCGAAGCTCTGGTCAGCCATGGTCACAGGTCGAGCAGGAGTCGCGCGGGATCCTCGAGGGCTTCCTTGATCGCCACCAGCGACAGCACCGCCTCGCGTCCGTCGATGATCCGGTGGTCGTAGGACTGGGCGAGGTAGTTCATCGGGCGCACGACGACCTGGCCGCTCTCGACGACGGCGCGATCCTTGGTCGCGTGCACGCCGAGGATCGCCGATTGCGGCGGGTTGATGATCGGCGTGGACAGCATCGACCCGAACACGCCGCCGTTGCTGATCGTGTAGGTGCCCCCGGTCAGCTCCTCGACGGTCAGCTTGCCGTCCTGCGCGCGCTTGCCGTAATCGGCGATCTGCCGCTCGATGTCCGCGATCGACACCTGGTCGGCGTCGCGCAGGATCGGCACGACCAGGCCGCGCGGGCTGCCGACGGCGATGCCGATGTCGTAATAGCCGTGATAGACGATGTCGTTGCCGTCGATCGACGCGTTGACCAGCGGGTATTTCTTCAGCGCGTGCACGGCCGCCTTGACGAAGAAGCCCATGAAGCCGAGCTTGACGCCGTGTTCCTTCTCGAAGCGCTCCTTGTAGCGGTTGCGCAGGTCGATCACCGGCTGCATGTTGACTTCGTTGAACGTGGTCAGGATCGCCGCGGTCGCCTGCGACTGGACCAGACGCTCGGCCACGCGGGCGCGCAGCCGCGACATCGGCACCCGCTGCTCTGGCCGGGCGCCGAGGGCCGCAGGCAACTGCACCGCCGGTGCGGGACGCGACGACGACGGCGCCTGCGGGGCGGGAGCCGCCGGCGTTTCGGGTGCGCGCGCGGCGGCAGCGAGGACGTCGCCCTTGGTGATCCGTCCGCCGCGCCCCGTTCCTGCCACCGAGCCCGACTCTAATCCCTGCTCGGCCAACATCCGGCGCGCGGCGGGCAGCGCGGCCGGCGCCGCGCCGGCAAGCGCCGTCGCCGCCGGTGCGGCTGCAGCGGAGGCCTTCGCGGCCGAAGCTGCAGCCGCCGTGGCTGCAGCGCCCTTGGCCTCGGTGTCGATCACGGCGATGACGTCGTTCGAGGTGACGGTCGCACCGTCGGGCTGCGCGATCTCGACCAGCACGCCGTCGCCCGGCGCGGGAAGCTCGAGCACGACCTTGTCGGTCTCGATGTCGATGAGGTTCTCGTCGCGCCTGACTGGCTCGCCCGCCCTCTTGTGCCAGGTCAGCAACGTCGCCTCGGCGACCGACTCCGGCAGTTGAGGGACCTTCACTTCAATTCGCATTTGACCACTCTCGTTGTTTTCGGAAACGGGGCTCAACCCCATTCATTCAGCGCGCGAGCACCATCTCACCCGACTTGAGCTCGGCTGCAAACGCGTCCTCGATCAGCTGCTTCTGCTCGGCATTGTGCTTGGCCGCGTAGCCGACCGCGGTCGATGCGGACACCGGCCGACCCGCGTACGCGAGCACCTTCTTCGGGTCGATGTCGGCGCGCATGTAGGCGTTGAGGCGGTACCACGCGCCCTGGTTCTGGGGCTCCTCCTGGCACCAGACGACTTCCTTGGCGGTCGCGTACCGGGCGATCTCGCGCTTGTAGTCGTCGTGCGGGAACGGGTACTGCTGCTCGAGACGCACGATCGCGACGTTGTCGATCTTCTGCTCGCGCCGATAGGCGAGGAGCTCGTAGTACACCTTGCCCGAGCACACGATGACGCGCCTGACCTTGCGCGGATCGATCTTCTCGGTCTCGCCGATCACGTTCTGGAACCGGCCCTGCGCGAGCTCGGCGAGCGACGACACCGCTTCCTTGTGACGCAGCAGGCTCTTCGGCGTCATCACGATCAATGGCTTGCGGTAGTAACGGATCATCTGCCGGCGCAGCAGGTGGAAGATCTGCGCGGGCGTCGT
>DATGDG010000209.1:0-3510 GCA_035311025.1 Casimicrobiaceae bacterium | reverse complement strand
TCCGGTCGAGGAAATCACGATCGCAGGCAACCTGAAACGG
The DNA here is from genome assembly GCA_035311025.1 of Casimicrobiaceae bacterium. GTDB lineage: Bacteria > Pseudomonadota > Gammaproteobacteria > Burkholderiales > Casimicrobiaceae > VBCG01. The sequence continues at coordinate 3,470 of DATGDG010000209.1, read as the reverse complement.
ATGTTCCGGGACATCGTCGCGCTGGGCAACGACATCGACACACGGGGCTCGCGGCACATGGGCTCGATGCTCGTCGGACACATGACCATCGCCGGCAGCTGACCGGATCCCCACGACGGGCGGCGTTCACCTCGCGATGATCGAGCCTCTAATCGACTGGTTCCGTCAGCTCAACGACCCCCTGCGCAACGCCAAGATCGCGCGGCGCTGGATCGCGAAGCTTCCGCGCGGCGATGTCCTCGAGATCCAGCGGCAGGCGCTCGAGCTCGTCGGGAATTTTCCGGGGCACCGCAGGGAGGCGAGCGTCGCCCAGCTCGAGGCGCTGCTGAAGCTCGATGCGCGGATCGAGCCGGTCATCGCCGACCTCACGCGGCAGTACACGGTCAACTACCAGAAGAGCTCGGCGGTCGAATCGAGGCTGTGGCACGCGGTGTTCGACCTCGTCAAGGGATTCGTCGCTGCCTACCACCATGCGTTGACCGCTGGCTTCCCCCACGCCGAGAACCGGCGCTGGCGGGCCGTCCTGCCGTGGGCGATGCTGCGGCTTGCCCACTACAAGGGCCTGGACGGCAAGTTCCGACTGTTTCGCTACAGTCACTGGATTCCCGCCCAGTGGAAGGAGTTCCACGAGATCTACGAGCTGGCGCGGGGCCGTGGGTGGCAGCGCGAGCAGCTCGCATTGGGGCCGGGCCGCTTCTCGAACTCCGGCATGTTCCTGGAGCAGGTCTACCTGAACGCGCTGCTGCTGATGCGCCTCGACTCGGGCAACTTCACGCCCGACCAGGTCGAATGGGTCGCCAAACAGCTCGAGGAATGGGCGCCGTCGCTGGCGTTGACCACGACGCCGGGCGAGGGTGCCGGATTCTTCGTCGACGTCACGAGCTCGCAGGGCTTGCGCCGGCGCGAGAAGCGCCCGGTCGGGGGACAGGCGCTGTACGTCGACGCGGGTCCGCTCTACGCGCGGATCGTCGAGCGGCTGCGCTGGCTGCCGGAGCGCGACGAGATCACCACGCCCGCGGGAGAGCTGCCGCCGCGCGAACAGCGCCTGCTGCTGATGCGGCTCGCATCGCTGTACGGGCCCGAAGCCATTGCCCAGGCCCCGCGCGCGACGCGCTATGCCGCCGACGAGCACGTGCGCGTCGTGAGCGGCCTGCACGCGCTGGTGCGCGCGATCGCCGAGATCGACCGCCTTCCCGACGCCGCGCGGACCCCCGGCGTCGCGGCGAGCTACGACGAGGCGACGCTGGTCAATCCGGGAATCAACCCGGCGTCGATCGAGCGCCGCGTGCGCGGCTCGCGATGGAAGATGGTGGATCGCAGCGAATCGGGTTTCCGGCTGATGGCACCCGCGAAAGAGGCGCCGGCGAGGCTCGGCGAGCTGCTCGCGGTCAAGGACGACGAGTACTGGACGCTGGGGGTGGTGCGGCGCATGCAGCGCCAGCAGGTCGACGAGATGACCGTCGGCGTCGAAATCATCGCCCGCCGGATGGTCCGCGTGCTGATGCGGAGCTGGTCGGCGCCTTCGGAAGCGTCGCGCGGCGTGCACGATCGGCCTTTCTTCGGCATCTACCTGCCTGCCGTGCCCGAGAATCGGCAGGCGTCACAGCGCAGCCTGCTCGGCCCCGACGACCGTTTCTCGCCGGGTGCCATGGTCGAACTCGATACCGGCAGCGCCCGCTATCTGATACGCCTGACCCAGACGCTCGAGCGCCAGACCGGCTGGACCTGGACGAGTTTCAATGCCGTCCGCAAGCTCGGGGGCGCCTAGCGCGGCGTGCCTGACCGAGTTCCCGCGGCGATCCCGCGCCGGACGCCGCGCGCGGTGTCCGGCCGGCGGGCCGCCGCCTCTCAACGCAACGCCTGGCGCCTGCTAGAATGCAGCGCTGGTTGGCGCCGGCTCGATGAGGGACAGGGCGGACCATCAGGGAGAAGAAGGGGAACCGGACGCAGCAGCCGCCGTCCGAGATCTCGCATCATCGCCAGCAGGGCCGTCGTTAAACAACATGAGGAGATTCAGGATGGAGCGTCGTTCGTTCATCAAGAATGCCGGGATGGCCGGCATACTGGCGGCGGGGTCCGCGCCGGCCTTCGCGCAAAGCTCGCCCGAGGTGAAGTGGCGCCTCGCGTCGAGCTTCCCGAAGAGCCTGGACACGATCTTCGGCGGTGCCGAGACGATCAGCAAGCGCGTGGCGGCCGCGACCAACAACAAGTTCCAGATCCAGGTGTTCGCCGGCGGCGAGATCGTTCCTCCGTTCGGCGTCGTCGACGCCGTGCAGAACGCGACGGTCCAGTGCGCGCACACCGCGCCCTACTATTTCTTCGGCAAGGACCCGACATTCGCGATCGCCTGCGCGCTGCCGTTCGGCATGAACGCACGCCAGCAGAACGCGTGGATGTTCCACGGCGGCGGCCTGCAGCTGATGCGCGAGTTCTTCAAGGACTACAACATCGTCAATTTCCCGGCCGGGAACACCGGCGCGCAGATGGGCGGCTTCTTCCGCAAGCCGATCAACAGCGTCGCCGACTTCAAGGGTCTCAAGATGCGCATCGGGGGCACCGGTGGCCTGCCGCTGCAGAAGCTGGGCGTCATCCCGCAGCAGATTCCCGGCGGCGACATCTACCCGGCGCTCGAGAAGGGCACGATCGACGCGGCCGAGTGGGTCGGTCCCTACGACGACGAGAAGCTCGGGCTGTACAAGGTCGCCAAGTACTACTACTACCCCGGCTGGTGGGAAGGCGGTCCCGAGCTCGACCTGTTCGTCAACACCAAGGCGTGGGAAGAGCTGCCGAAGGACTACCAGGCGATCCTCGAAGCCGCGTGCTACGAAGCCAACGTCGACATGCTGGCCAAGTACGACGCCTTCAATCCTCCTGCGCTCAAGCGCCTGATCGCCGCCGGGGTGCAGCTGCGGCCATTCTCGAACGAGATCATGGCAGCGTGCTACAAGGCGACGAGGGAAGTCTACGACGACATCGCGACCAAGAATGCCAAGTTCAAGAAGGTCTACGAGCCGTGGAAGGCTTTCCTGGCCGAGGAGGTCTCGTGGTTCCAGGTCGCGGAGAACCGCTTCGACAATTTCATGATCGCAGCCTCCCGGCTGTCGCAGCCGAAGAAGTAGTCGAAGAAATGGCCGTTGCGTCCGGCGCCCTGCGCCGGCGAAAAAAGCCCCGCTTCGGCGGGGCTTTTTGCTGGAGCGCCGCGCGCCGCGACCCTATTTGCCGCCGTCGGGCTTCGGGTTGCCCATCGCCTTCTCGAGCGCCTTGGTGGCGTCGTCCTGCTCGCCCGATCCGGATGCCGGTGCATCCTGGGGCGCGGGGGAGGCGCCGCCCGCGCCCGGCGCAGCGCCCGACGGGGCCGGAGCGCTCGGCGACTTGCCGCCGCCGAAGGCTTCCTCGAGGGCCTTCTCCGCGCGCTCCTGCTCGCTCTCGGTGCCCGGGGTGCCGCCCTTGGCGCCGGGCAGGACGATCTT
>DATGDG010000208.1:0-1553 GCA_035311025.1 Casimicrobiaceae bacterium | reverse complement strand
AGCTGCTTGAAGTAGTTGTAGAAGACCTTCGGCCGATCCGACAGCACGGGCAGCGCCGCGTCGTTGCCCATCGAGCCCGTCGGCTCCTCTCCGTCGCGCGCCATCGGCGCGAGGATGATCTTGACGTCCTCCTGCGTGTAGCCGAACGCCTGCTGGCGATCGAGCAGCGGCACTTCCGGCGGCGGCGGCGACGCCGGCTCCGGCAGCGCGTCGAGCGCGATCCGGGACTGCGATATCCAGGCGCGGTAGGGACGCGCCGTCGCGAGCGTGCGCTTCAGCTCGTCGTCGTCGACGATCCGGCCCTGCTCGGTGTCGACCAGCAGCATCTTGCCGGGCTGCAGCCGCCATTTCTTGACGATCTTGCGCTCGGGGATGTCGAGCACGCCCACTTCCGACGCCATCACGACGTAGTCGTCGTCCGTGACGATGAAGCGTGCGGGCCGGAGGCCGTTGCGGTCGAGCGTCGCGCCGATCTGGCGGCCGTCCGTGAACGCCATCGCCGCCGGGCCGTCCCACGGCTCCATCAGTGCAGCGTGGTATTCGTAGAACGCTCGGCGATCCTCGTCCATCAGCGGATTGCCGGCCCACGCCTCGGGGATCATCAGCATCATCGCGTGCGCAAGCGGATAGCCGCCCATCACGAGGAGCTCGATCGCGTTGTCGAAGGACGCGGAGTCGGACTGGCCGTCGTAGATGAGTGGCCAGATCTTGTCGAGGTCGGCGCCCAGCACCGCGCTCGCGATGCCGTGCTGGCGCGCGCGGATCCAGTTCACGTTGCCGCGCAGCGTGTTGATCTCGCCGTTGTGGCAGACGAGCCGGAACGGATGCGCGAGGTCCCACGTCGGGAAGGTGTTCGTCGAGAAGCGCTGGTGCACCATCGCGAGCGCCGACACCATGCGCTCGTCCTTGAGGTCGAGGAAGTACTCGCCGACCTGGTGCGCGAGCAGCATGCCCTTGTAGACGAGCGTGCGCGACGACATCGAGGGGACGTAGAACTCCTTGCCGTGGCGCAGCTTCAGCGCCTGGATCGCGTGGCCGGACTTCTTGCGGATGATGTAGAGCTTGCGCTCGAGCGCGTTCTGGTCCATGTCGTTCGACCCGCGCGCGATGAACACCTGCCGGATGATCGGCTCGACCTCCTTGGTGCGCAGCGACAGTCCGCTGTTGTCGGTGGGGACGTCGCGCCAGCCGAGCAGGATCTGGCCCTCGCCGGTGACTGCGCGCTCGATCTCCTGCTCGCACGCCATGCGCGACGCGGGCTCCTTGGGCAGGAACACCATGCCGACGCCGTACTGGCCGACCGCAGGCAGCGTGAGGCCCTGCGCGCCGCAGGCCTTGCGCAGGAACATGTCGGGGAGCTGGATCAGGATGCCGGCCCCGTCGCCCTGCAGCGGGTCGGCGCCGGTGGCGCCGCGATGCGAGAGGTTGCGCAGGATCGCGAGCGCCTGCGCGACGATCGCATGGGTCTTCTGCCCCTTGATGTGCGCAATGAACCCGAGGCCGCACGCGTCGTGTTCGTTGACCGGGTCGTAGAGCCCCTGGCGGCCTGGTAC
>DATGDG010000207.1:0-1646 GCA_035311025.1 Casimicrobiaceae bacterium | reverse complement strand
CGAACCCGTGCAGTCCGCCACCGTTGCCGCCGCCGCCATTGCGACTCCGGCGCCAGGCTTGCATCACCCGCTCGAGGTCTCTCCTATCCACCGCCCATCAAACCGATGCATGCACCGATCATCCGCGCCAGCGCGCTGACCAGGATCGTCCAGAGCGGCGACGCGCCGCTGACGATCCTCGATGCAGTCAGCTTCGACATCGACGCCGGTGCGACCGTCGCCATCATCGGTGCGAGCGGATCGGGCAAGACGACGCTGCTCGGATTGCTCGCCGGGCTCGATCGCCCGACCTCGGGCGAAGTCGCGATCGACGGCGTCGCGCTGTCGTCGCTCGACGAGGACTGCTGCGCGGCGCTGCGCGCGCGCCTGCTCGGATTCGTGTTCCAGTCGTTCCAGCTGCTGCCCGCACTGACGGCGCAGGAGAACGTCATGCTTCCGCTCGAGCTCGCCGGTGTCCCGGACGCCGCGTCGCGCGCGCGCGACTGGCTCTCGCGGGTGGGCCTTGCGCGGCGCGTGACCCACTACCCGCGCCAGCTCTCGGGCGGCGAGCAGCAGCGCGTCGCCATTGCCCGCGCATTCGCGGGCGAGCCCAAGCTCCTGATGGCCGACGAGCCGACCGGCAATCTCGACGCCGCGACCGGTGCGGAGGTCGCCGACCTGATGTTCCGCTTGAACCGCGAGAACGGGACCACGTTGCTGCTGGTCACCCACGACGTGGAGCTCGCATCGCGCTGCGAGCGCCGTCTTTCGCTGGCTTCCGGGCGCCTGGTTGCCGATGTCGCAACGCCGGTCGTGCCGCCGGGCGCGCCGCCTGCCGCGATCGCGCGTGCGGGCATCGTCGCGAAGTAGCGCAGACGCGATGGCGACGCTGCGCCTCGCCCTCCGTCTGGTCGCCCGCGACTGGCGTGCCGGCGAATTGCGCGTGCTGGTCGCAGCGATCGTGCTCGCGGTCGCCAGCGTGGGGACCGTCGGTTTCTTCGCGGACCGGGTCAAAGGCGGGCTCGCCGAGCAGGCCAACCGCCTGCTCGGGGCCGACCTGATGGTCACGGGCGACCGGCCGCTGCCCGAGAGCTTCACCACCGAGGCGCATGCGCTCGGCCTCGAGACGTCACCGGCGATCCGGTTCAACAGCATGGTGCAGCTTGCAGGCGGCGCCTCCGGCAATGCGGTGCTGACCGACGTCAAGGCGGTGTCGACCGGATATCCGCTGCGCGGCGCAGTGACGCTGGTGGAGCCCGGAAAGCCGCAGGGACGCATTGCGCGCGGCATTCCGTCGCCGGGCGAGGCATGGATCGACCGCAAGCTCGCCGACCGGCTCGGCGCTACGCCGGGGTCGCTGCTGGCGGTCGGCGATGCGACGCTGAAGGTCACCGCGATCATCGACCGCGATCCGGAGGTGGCGGGACTCGCGTTCGCGCCGGGGCCGAAGCTGCTGCTGAACCTCGCCGACGTGGCGTCGACCAAGCTGCTGCAGCCCGGCAACCGCGCGACGTGGCGACTGCTGGTCGCGCAGGTCCAGGGTGGCGGGCTCGAGCGCTATCGCAGTTGGCTTGCCGGGGCGCTGCAGCCGGGGCAGCGGGTCCAGACGGTGCGGGACCTGCGGCCCGAGGTTCGACAGACGCTCGAACGCGCCGAGCGGTTCCTGG
>DATGDG010000206.1:0-3234 GCA_035311025.1 Casimicrobiaceae bacterium | reverse complement strand
ATCCGCCGCCCCTCGCGACGACGAGCAATGCCGCGAGCATGGCTGCGCGCCCTTCGGAGGGCAGGAGTGCCATGGCGCGTCTTGCCGCCGCTTCGCTGGCGTCGAGCTCGCCGGCAGCGGCATGGGCTTCGGCGAGCGCATGGCAGCTACGGGCGTGCCCCGGCGCTGATTCGCAGGCCTTGCGCCAAGCGGCGATCGCATCGTCGGGATTGCCGAATTGCCATGAGACCTCGCCAATATGGAACCATGCATCGACCCCACCTGTAAGTTCGCGCAGCGCCCGGCGATAGCAGAGCAGTGCATCGACGGGGCGATCTTCCGCCTGGTGCGCGCGACCCCGCGCGAGCCATTCCGCGTAGCGCGCGACGCTCACCGAAGGAGCCGCGCCTTCAAGGCATCGACGACCGGCCCCGGCATTATCCGGAGCAGCACCCCGCCGATCGGCGTGCGGCGAATTGCCAGCATGACTTTCCCGATCTGCGTCAGGTTCCCTTCTGATCCGACGACGGGCGCGGGCTCGGTGGGTGCCGGGGCGATCGGAGGCGACCACCTGCGATAGCCGAGCGCGTCGCGAACGCGCGTCCTCGTGAACTCGGTGGCATCGTTCTTTCTGGTCGACGCCGCGAGGGCCGCGTCGTAGCACGCAAGCGTCGCCTCGGCCATCTCGACCGCCGTCGTGTGCTCGAGCCCGCGCGCTCGCAAGGCCTTCGCTTGGCATGGGTCGGCTGCGGTCGCCCCGATCAGCGCGAGCATTCGGTCCAGCATTCGTTCGTCGTCGTCCCATTCGTCCTCGGTCAATATCCAGCCTGCGCCGGTATGCTGCATGCGCTCGGCCAATGCCCCGATGGGGGGCACCAGCGCCGGGTAGCCCGCGCGCCACGCTTCGGAGAGCGTGTAGCTGAACGTTTCAGGGCCGGCGGACGGATACAGGACGAAGCGGGCGCGATAGTGTGCGAGGAGATCGGGGAGGTCGCGACGATCATAGCGGCCATGAACAGTCAGGATTGCATCGTCGGATTGCCAGGGACCGTGCTCGACATCGAGGTATCCGATGACGACGAGTCGCAATCGGGCCTGCCGCCGCGCAATCAATCTTGCGAGGTGCTCGATGCGGCGGGCGCCTTTGTCCGGGCCGATTGCGCCAAGGGCGACGACGACCGGAACGTTATCGTTCGGAATCAGCACACAACGGCGCAGGCCCGGTGCACGCGTCGTCTCATTCGCCGGCGTGCCGTGTGGAATGATCTGGATGTCGTCGCGGCCAAAGTAGCGGCCAAGCATGCCCGCCGCCCATGCCGACGGTCCGATGACAAACGACGCAGCGTTGATCAGCCGGGCGTGGCTTGAGCGCCAAGTCGCGATCTCGGTCGCCTCGAACGCGGGCTGGGCATCGAGGCAACGCTGGCAAATGGCGACATCGGTCTGCCCGCCGCAGTAGCGACCGCTTGCGTCCAGCAGCGTGATCGTTGGGCAGGCGAAGTTGAGGTCGTGCAGCGTGTATCCGAACGGAACCGGAGCGTCCTGCAGCGCTTCGAGGAGACCGCCGCGGCAGCCCGAGATGTTGTGAAGGTGGATGACCCCGATGCGAAATGTCGCGCAGAGGCCCGCGACGAATTCCCTCCAGGATTCGCCATCCTCCCGACTGAACGTGTACGTAACGACTGCGCCGTCACTGCAATGCTCCTCGAACTGCCAGCGATTGCCAACCGCGATCACGAGGTAATGGCGCCAGCGCCGACGCGAAGCATCGATCAAGGTGCGGACTTGCGTTTCGGTACCGCCGCCATGGTCGTGAATCACGTGCAGGACGCCGACCGTCGGCTGTGCGAGCCTCAGCTGCGAGTTCCCCGCCTCCCACAACGGTCGCAACGGGTCCTCCGCAACATAGTGCTCGACCGTGTTGGTGAGATGCGGATATCGCTGATGGAGAATCTCGCGGTCATGATCGGTGACATCGCGACCGCTGCCCACAGGGCCGGGCCGCACGGCGCGCACGACCACGGCGTCATCCGCGAGCGCGTTGCGCCAGCCCGCAAACGCGGCGCGCGCGGAAAAATCGCATTCGCTGCCCCACACGGTGGAGAATCCCGCGTCGAACGCGCCGATTGCCTCGATTGCTTGCCGCCGGATCAAGATGCACGACCCGCCACCGACCGGCAGGTCCGGATACGACGGCACTGCCGTCCGCTCCAGAGCGGCGCGAAATGGCTCCGCAGCGACGCCTGCCGGCCAGAGTTCGAACACGCGAGATTTCGTGAGCGAATCGACTCCCATGTCGTTCGAGAATGGGGTCACCGTCGCGACCCGCGCATCCGAAGCTGCGCAGCGCAGCAACGCATCGAGCCAACCCTGCGTGACGATGGTGTCGCAGTGAAGGATCACGACGTCGGCGCGCGGGTCGGCCACGCCGAGATCGACCGTCGCGCCGAACTGGCGAATGGTTGCGCCCGCCCCGGCCAGGATCTCGATCGGAATTGCGGGCGGGTGGCTGATCTCCGCGATTGCCGTGGCGGCGCGGACCCCGGACGTGGGGTCTTCGATCAACAGCAGCCTGCAGTTGCAGGACGTGCAGGCGATGACACTTTCGACACAGCGGCGCAGACTCTCCGGCGCGCCCCAGACCGGAATGACGATATCGACGCGTCGATCGATTCGCGACCCGATCACGCCGCGCGAATTCGATTCCACAGCCGGCGCAGGCGCAGCCACGGCAGCACGAGCCACCAGCGGATGCTTTCGCGGTAGGAAATGATCCGTTCCTGCGCCACGATCTGGCGCGTCAAACGGTCGCGCTCGACGGCGTCCAGGCCCGGATTCGCGCCCCGAGACTCCCCCGAAGATGGATTCTCCTCGCTGGCACGTTCCGCGAGCAGCCGGTCACGATAGGCAACCATCGCCTCGAGCTCGCGCGAATGGCGGAGCTGGTCGGCCAATGCGGCGTCGCGCAATCGCAGCAACCCGTCGAGGCGCAGCACCTCGCGCGCCTCATGATCGATGCGCCCGAGTTCGGCATCGTTGGCGTCGGTGAACAACGACAGTCCCAGACACGACTGGGGAAGGGACGCGGCGTCACGCGCCGCGACGACGACGAAATACATCGCCTCCGGCAGGGCAGCGTCGGCAGCGGATGCCGCAGTTCCCGCGAGAGACTCGTAGCGCTCGCCGGCCTCCTCGCCCCAGAGTGCCGAGCCCAGGTACCGACGCTGGCGATACCAGTGCTGCGCCGGGAAATGC
>DATGDG010000205.1:0-4388 GCA_035311025.1 Casimicrobiaceae bacterium | reverse complement strand
CCGGCCGGGTCGGCGCCGCGCGCCCCGGACCGGAAAGCCTTGAGCTGGGCATACGTGTAGTCGGCGTACTGGCCGGAAATTCGCGGATAGTTCTTCGGGATGCCGGCACCGTCGGGGGAATGGCAGGCCGCGCAGGCCGGGACGCCCGTGTCCGCATCGCCGCCGCGCCACAGGGCCTGGCCGGCCTTGACGAGGGCGATGTCCCGGGACGCCTGACCCTTGAGCTTCTGCTGCGAGAAGTAGATGCCGAGCGCGGTCATGTCGGCAGGCGAAAGCGTTGCCGTCATCGCCTGCATCGTCGCGTTGACGCGAATGCCGGCCTTGAAGTGGGTGAGTTGGAGGGTGATATAGTCGGCTCCCTGCGCGGCGAGGTTCGGATTCGCGGACGAGACGCTGTTGCCGTCGGCACCGTGGCATGCCGCACACACCTGCGTGGCGGTCTGCTCTGCTTTCTTGAGGTCGGGCGCAGCCGCAGCGTGCGGGGCCTCCTGTGCGGTTGCTGCGACGGCATAGAACGCGGCCGCCGCAATGACGGCGCAGAGCCGGTTGCGGGTCATGTCGGAAGGCTCCATAGATCGATGCGTTGCCTGGATCGTCGCGGAATCGGCGGGTGCGCCTGCCGGTTTCGCGGCTGCAAATGAACAAACGGCCTATTGTATCGGAGTCAGCTGCCTTGGCCAAAGCCGCCGGGGCTTCGGGCGCCGCCGTCCCGCCGCGCGCGCCGGCCCCGCTGGTCGGCGCAACGTTCGAGACCGGCGCTGCCGCAGCGTGGCAGCTTCCGAGCGACGGGGCTCCGGAGATCGCATTCGCGGGGCGGTCGAACTCCGGCAAGTCGAGTGCGATCAATGCGCTCGCGAGGCAGACCCGTCTCGCGTATGCGAGCCGGACGCCGGGCCGCACGCAGATGATCAACTTCTTTCGCCTTCGGAGCGGCGTGCGCATCGCCGACCTGCCGGGTTACGGATACGCGGCGGTTCCCCGGGCGTTGAAGAAGGACTGGCAGGATTTCCTCTGGGTCTACGTCACGACACGCACATCGCTGGTCGGGCTGGTGCTGGTGGTCGACGCGCGCCACGGATTGCGAACGATGGACGAGCAGCTGCTCGCGGGATTCCTGCCGTCGGGGCGCCCGGTCCTGATCCTCGCGACCAAGATCGACAAGCTGAACCAGGCCGAGCGCAGGGCGGCGGTGGCGTCGATCGCGAGCCGGCTCACCGAGGTGTTTCCAGGGCACGCGCCGGCGGTCAGCGTCGTGCCGTTCTCGGTGCCCTCGCGACTGGGCATCGAAGAGGCCGACGCCGCGATTGCGCCGTGGATCGCTTGACGTCGCGCGGTTGCAGCGACGAGCATAAGAAAGAGGCCCCGCGATCAAGGGGAGTGACGCGGGGCCTCCAAACGCCCACGCCGGCGTCGAGCCGCCATGGGCACCCGCTCAGGGAGGAAAGCGGGAGACGTTGACCGTCTGCGAATTGAGACCGCGACCGATTTCACGAGTTCCATGCCGATCACCGAAGATTCGAGCCACCCATGAGCTTCCTGTTGACGGGGCGATTTCCCGAAAGACGCCTGCGGCGCATGCGCCGGGACGATTTTTCCAGGCGCCTGATGCGCGAGAGCCGCCTGTCCACCGATGATTTCATCTACCCGGTGTTCGTCTGCGACGGCACGCGTCGCGCCGAGCCCGTTCCCTCGTTGCCGGGCGTGTCGCGGAAGTCGATCGACCTCCTGCTGGAAGACGCCGAGCACTGCGTGGAACTCGGCGTTCCGGCGATGGCGCTGTTCCCGGTGATCCCGGCCGAGCACAAGTCGGAGGATGCCGCCGCCGCCTGGGACGACGACGGGCTGGTGCCGCGCACCGTGCGCGCACTCAAGCAGCGTTTTCCGAGCCTCGGCGTGGTGACCGACGTCGCGCTCGATCCCTACACCAGTCACGGCCAGGACGGGCTCGTCGATTCGACGGGCTACGTGGTGAACGACGCGACCGTCGACGCGCTCGTGAAGCAGGCGCTCTGCCATGCGGCTGCCGGCGTCGATGTCGTCGCACCGTCCGACATGATGGATGGTCGAATCGGGGCGCTGCGCGGGGCGCTCGACGCGGCGGGGCGCATCCACACGCGCATCCTCGCCTATTCGGCGAAGTACGCGTCGTCGTTCTACGGACCGTTTCGCGACGCCGTCGGTTCCGCGGGCAATCTTCGCGGCGGCGACAAGTACACGTACCAGATGGACCCGGCGAACGGCGACGAGGCGCTGCGCGAGACCTGGCTCGACATCGACGAGGGCGCCGACATGGTGATGGTCAAGCCCGGAATGCCGTACCTCGACATCGTCTGGCGCGTGAAGGAAGCATTCGGCATGCCGACCGCGGTCTACCAGGTGTCGGGCGAGTACGCGATGCTCAAGGCTGCAGCCCAGGCCGGATGGCTCGACGAGCGCGCATGCGCGCTGGAGGCGCTCATTGGCATGAAGCGCGCGGGCGCCGACGCGATCCTCACGTACTTCGCGCTCGATGCGGCGCGCTGGCTGCGCGAGGGCTGAACGGGCGCGTGGCGCTGACGCCGGACCCTTGGGGCCCCGCGCCCCGACTCACGGCGGAATCAGGGATTCAGCAGCGCGGATAGGGCATCCGCGTCCAGTCGGATCTCTTCGCGCCCCTGCCGGTCGCGGTGCGGACGCTGCCGTGCCATCGCGGCCGTCCGCACGACCAGGCGCACGCCGCCCGCGGGCGTGTCGACGTAGAGCTCGGCGGCTGCGTGCGGCGACGCGGGACCGGCCCGATAGGAGACGCCGCGGTTGATCAGGGCGAGCTCGACCGCTTTCGCATCGTCGGCGACGAGCTCGATCCGGATGTCGCTGTGCTCGCTTGCCCAGCCCGCGGCGACGCCGCCGGTCAGCACCGGATCGTAGGCTGCGAGGTCGCGTATCCACTGCAACGCTTCCGCGCGCTGCCGTCGCAGCGACGCAGCATGCGCGGTGCCCCCGAACAGCGCGTGGTGCGCCATCAGCGCAGCCTGGATTTCGTCGTCGCCGGGCAGCATGCAGCTCGCTTCGAGCATCAGTTGCCGCGCCGCCTTGCGTTTGGCGAGCGACCAGTCGGCGAGTCCGTGCTCGGCAATCAGGCGGGCAGCGAGATCGGCGATCCGCGCGCGATTCTGCAGCTCGCGGCCACTCGGATCCGACCGCGGCGCGCGGCCGGCATGCGTTCCATCCCCTCGGCCGCCCATCAGAACAGCTGGTTGCGCACGTCGTGCGCAGGTGCCGGCGCGGCTCCCGGAACCGGCGTGAGGGTGGCGGCGGGGGCGAGCGCATCCTGCCCGCGGCGCGGCGTGAACTCGGCCATGAACCAGTCGGAAAGCGTCGAGGAGTCGTCGCGCAGGCCGGTGTCCGGATTGATCCGCACCGATACGACACCCGCCGGGGGATCGGGAACCTGCTGCGGCACGTCCTTGAGGGCACGCTGCATATACGACATCCAGATCGGCAGTGCGGCACGCGCGCCGGTTTCGGCGGTGCCGAGGGTCTTCGGCTGATCGTAGCCGATCCACGCGATGCCGACCTTGGCCATGTCGTAGCCGCAGAACCACGCATCGACGTCCTCGTTGGTCGTCCCGGTCTTGCCGGCGAGGTCGCTGCGCTTGAGTTCCGTCACTTTCGCGCCGGTCCCGTAGGTGACCACGTCATGGAGCATCGAGGTGATGATGAAAGCGTTGCGGGGGTCGACCGCCTGCTCGGCGTCCTTGCCGGCGAGCGCGGGCGTGGCCGTCGACAGCACGGTGCCGTGGCTGTCGGTGATCTTCGCAATCAGGTAGGGGGTGATGCGGTAGCCGCCGTTGGCGAACACCGAATAGGCGGTCGCCATCTGCATCGGCGTCGCGGAACCGGCGCCCAGGCCCATCGTCAGGTACGCCGGGTGCAGCTTGGGGTCGAAGCCGAAGCGCGCAATGTAGTCCTGCGCATACTGCGGGCCGATCGCCTGGAGGACCCGGATGGCCACCAGGTTCTTCGACTGGGCGAGCGCCACGCGCAGCCGCATCGGGCCGTCGAACTTGCCGTCGTAATCCTTGGGCTCCCAGGCCTCGCCGCCCGCCTGGTCGGCAGGCACGAAGAACGGGGCGTCGTTGACGACGGTGGCGGGGGTGAAACCCTTCTCGAGCGCGGCCGAATAGATGAAAGGCTTGAACGAGGATCCGGGCTGGCGGTACGCCTGGGTCACGTGGTTGAACTCGTTGCGCGCGAAGTCGAAGCCCCCGACGAGCGCGAGGATCGCGCCGTCCTGCGGCCGCACCGAGACGAATGCGGCCTCGGCCAGCGGGATCTGCGTGATCGCATAGTGTCCTTTTTCGTCGCGAATGAGCCGCACGATGGCACCCGGACGGATGCGCTGGTTG
>DATGDG010000204.1:0-4313 GCA_035311025.1 Casimicrobiaceae bacterium | reverse complement strand
GAGGCCGCCGCGAAGGCGGCGAGTGCGACCGGCGGCGTCAGGTCAGCCATGATTCCGAAGTAGAACACGAACATGTGCGACACGATCAGCGGGACGCCGAGCTTCAGCAGCGCCGGCGCGGCGATCGCGCTGGTGATGATGTAGTTCGGGATCGTCGGGATGCCCATGCCCAGGATCAGGCACACGATCATCGTCAGCAGCAGCGACAGGAACAGGCTCTCGGAGCCGACGTGCAGCACGAACTCGGCGAAGTTCGACGCGGTACCCGTCAGCGTGAGCACGCCGATGATGACGCCGACGATCGCGCAGGCGATACCGACCGGAATCGCCTGGCGGGCGCCGTCGACCAGGCTGTTGCGCATGACGCGCAGCGTCGCGTGGCCGCCCTTGATCCTGAAATTGACGGCGACGAGCAGGGCAATGGCGATGAGGATCTGCCAGATCCCGTACTTGAAGAACGATGCGGTGACCAGACCGAGCGCGACCCAGAACGCGATGCGGAACGCCATCGACCCGAATCCCGAGGCGATGCCGACACCGAGGATCAGCATCGACGTCAGCGCCAGCCCGATGATGCCTGCGAACATCGGCGTGAAGCCGTCGAACAGCATGAACACCAGCACCGCGAGAGGCAGCATCAGGTACCAGCGCCGGGCGATCGCCTGCCAGGGATTGGGGCACTCCTCCTTCGGCAGGCCCATCAGGCCCGCGCGGCCCGCCTCGAGGTGCACCATCCAGAACGCCGTCGCGTAGTAGAGGACCGCGGGAACCACCGCGGCCTTGACGATGGTGACATAGGGCACGTTGAGCGTCTCGGCCATGATGAACGCGACCGCGCCCATCACCGGCGGCATGATCTGCCCGCCCATGCTCGACGTGGCCTCGACCGCGCCGGCGAAGATCGACGAGTAGCCGAAGCGCTTCATCAGCGGGATCGTGAACTGGCCGACGGTCAGCACGTTCGCGATCCCCGAACCCGAGATCGTCCCCATCATCCCCGACGAGATCACGGCGACCTTGGCCGGGCCGCCGCGCGACTGGCCGACGAATCCCAGCGCGATGCTGTTGAACAGGTTGATCATCCCGGCGTGCTCGAGGAAGGTCCCGAACAGGATGAACAGGAAGATGTAGGTCGCGGACACCAGCGTCGGGATCCCGAAGATCCCCTCGGTGCCCAGATAGAGCTGCGAAATGAACTGGTCGACACCGAACGGTCGATGCGCGATCGCGTCGGGGAGGTACTGGCCGAACATGCCGTAGGCGAGGAAGATCGCACAGATCGTCGGCAGCGCGTTGCCCAGCACGCGGCGCGCGCCCTCGAACAGCAGGACGATGAAGATCGCACCGACGACGAGGTCGGTCATGCTGGGGTCGCCGGCACGCTGGATCAGCTGCTGCTCGAACACCAGGTGATAGAGGCCGATCGTGAAGCAGAGGAGTGCGATCAAGCCGTCGTGGATCGCGATGCGCCGGCGGTTCGCCTTGGCCGAGATCGGGTGAATCAGGAAGGCGAGCGCCAGCAGGAAGCCGACGTGGATCGACCGCGTCGGCAGGCTCGACAGCGGCGCGAACGCCGCGATGATCAGCTGGTAGGTCGAGAAGGCGAGTGCGACCCCGGCTACGAGCTTGGCTGCGTAGCCGGTCAGTTCGCGCTTGACGCCGGTTTCGTCGAAGGCGGCGTCGTCGGACATTACTTCAGTATCCCGATTTCCTTGTAGTACTTCGCGGCACCCGGATGCAGCGGGACCGGCATGCCGGTCAGCGCGTGCTGGAGGTTGATCGCCTTTGCTGCGGAATGGGCGGCGACCAGGTCGGGGAGGTGCGTCCACAGCGCCTTGGTCATGCCGTAGACGATGTCGTCGCTGACGCCTTCGCGCGTGACCAGGAAGTTCGGCACGGCCGCAGTCGGGACGTCGGTGGTCTGGCCCTTGTAGGTGTCCGCCGGGATCACCGCCGGAATGTAGGCGGGATCGTTGGTTGCCTTGATGATGTCGGCCGGGATCGGCACGACGACGATCGCCACCGATGCCGCGAGGTCACGCAGCGAGGAAACGCCGAGGCCCGCCGACTGGAGCGTCGCGTCGAGCTGGCGGTTCTTCATCAGCTCGACCGACTCGCCGAACGGAAGGTATTCGGTCTTGCTGAAATCCTCGTACTTGAGGCCGGCGGCCTTGAAGATTGCCCGCGCGTTGAGCTCGGTGCCGGACGCCGCAGCGCCGACGGAGACGCGCTTACCCTTGAGGTCGGCGAGCGTCTTGATGCCTGAATCGGCCAGCGCGACGATCTGGATGTAGTTCGGGTAGATCGCGGCGACACCGCGAAGCTTCTTGAGCGGTGTCTTGAAGCCTGCGTCCTTGTTGCCTTTCCAGGCGTCCGACAGCGAGTCGCCGAGGGTGAACGCGAGCTCGCCGCGTCCCGCCTCGAGCAGGTTCAGGTTCTCGACCGACGCCTTGGTCGCCTGCACCGAAGTCTTCACCGAAGGCAGCTGCTTGCCGATGACGTTGGCCAGCGCGACGCCGAGCGGATAGTAGACGCCGCTGGTCCCGCCGGTCAGCACGTTGACGTAGGTTTCCGCGGCGAATGCGGCGGGAGCGGCGACGGCGATTGCGCCGGCAAGCAGAAAGCCGAGGGCCTGGCGAAACGGGTTCATGCATCCTCCTGGACGAGTGCGCTCGACGACTTATTTCGCTTTCGCGCGACGGACGGCGATGGTTGACCTGCCCGGGTTCGATGCCCGGACTGCGCGGGGATTATAGTGCAGAGATGCCGCGGTCGCCGAAAAGCCCGATCGGCGTCTCGCTCCGACGTCATCCGACGACCGGAACGCCCGCGGCATCGAGGGCGCGGTGCAGCGCCGCGACGTGGTCGTGCCCGGTCGTCTCGACGATGCAGACGATGCGAACTTCCGACAGGTCGGGCCCCGAGAACGCGCGGTCGTGGACGATCTCCTTGATCGACGCACCCGTCGAGGCGATGACCTCGGCCAGCCGCGCGAGGCCGCCCGGGCGATCGCTGATCGACACCGTGAACCGCGACAGCCGGCCGTCGGCGACCAGGCCGACCTCGATCACCCGATCGAGCATGGTGAGGTCGATGTTGCCGCCGCACAGCACCAGCACGACCTTCTGCCCCGCGAGTGCGCCGAGCTTGCCGGCGAGAAAGGCCGCCAGCGGGGCCGCGCCGGCGCCTTCGACGACGCTCTTCTCGAGTTCGATCAGGCGCAGCACCGCCAGCGCGATCGCCGCCTCGTCGACCGTCACCACCTCGTCGACGACGCGCTTCAGCACCTCGTAGGGTCGCGCCCCGATCTGCGCCACGGCGAGTCCGTCGGCGAGGGTCGGCGACAGCCGCACCGGGACCGGATGGCCCGCGCCCAGCGCCGCCGTCAGGCAGGCGGCTCGCTCGGGCTCGACGCCGATCACGCGCACGTCGGGACGCCGCGCGGCGACGACCGTGCCGATGCCCGCAATCAGCCCGCCGCCGCCGACCGGAGCGACGATTGCCTGCACGTCGGGGGTCTGCTCGAGGATCTCCAGCGCGATCGTCCCTTGGCCGGCGATCACGTGCTCGTTGTCGAACGGGTGGAGGAAGGTCAGGCCCTTGCGCGCGGCAATCGCCTCGGCTTCGGCGCGCGCCTCGGTCAGGTCGGCGCCGTGCAGGACCACGTTCGCCCCCAAGTGGCGGCAGTTGGTGACCTTCACCAGCGCCGCGAACTTCGGCATCACGACGGTCACCGGAATGCCGAGCAGCGATCCGTGGTAGGCGACGCCCAGCGCGTGGTTGCCCGCCGAGGCGGCGATCACCCCGCGCCGGCGCTGCTCGGGGGTCAGCTGGAGCAGTGCATTGCGCGCGCCGCGTTCCTTGAAGCTGCCGGTGCGTTGCAGGTAGTCGAGCTTGCAGCAGATGCGGGCGCCGGTGAGCTTCGACAGCGGAATCGACTCGACGCAGGGCGATTCGTAGATGCCGCCGCGGATGCGCTCGCGTGCAGCCTCGATCTCGGCGAGCGTCGGCATCGCGTCAGTCAGAAAGGCAGCTCGAGCCCGGGCTTGGCGGCGGTCAGCACGCGGTGGAATTCGCGCTGGATCCGTTCCAGCCCCGCGCGATCGTCGGCCTCGAAGCGCAGCACGATCATCGGCGTCGTGTTCGACGCCCGGGCAAGCCCGAAACCGTCCGGATACTCGACGCGCAGACCGTCGATGCGGATCACGTCGGAGGCACCGGGGAATCGCGCTTCGGCCTGCAACTTCGCGATCAGCGCGTGCTGCTCGCCTTCGGCGCAGGGCAGGTTGAGCTCGGGCGTGGACACCGCGTCG
>DATGDG010000203.1:0-6143 GCA_035311025.1 Casimicrobiaceae bacterium | reverse complement strand
GGCACCATTCGCGTGATTACCGCGCGGATGAATTATCTTCCGCCCGATGCGCGTCCGACTGCCGAGGTGCTGGGCGACGCGCGGAAAGCTTTCATCGCCCGCTATGCGCTGGGCCGCGACTATCACCGGGTGCTGCGCAGTCGGCTGCAGCGCCTCGCGGACAGGATGCGCGCCGAGGTCGGCGATTTCGGCTTCCGGGTATTCACCGACAGCGCTCCCGTGCTCGAAGTCGCCCTCGCGGCCAAGTCGGGGCTCGGCTGGCGCGGCAAGCACACGCTGCTGCTCACGCGGACGATGGGCTCCTACTTCTTCCTGGGCGAGATCTACACGGACCTGCCGCTGCCCGTGACCGCGCCGGTGTCCGCGCATTGCGGGACCTGCAGTGCCTGCATCGCGGCCTGCCCGACCGGCGCGATCGTCGCGCCCTACGAGCTCGACGCGAGGCGCTGCATTTCCTACCTGACCATCGAGCTCGAGGGGAGCATCCCCGAGGAGCTGCGCCCTCTGCTCGGCAACCGGATCTACGGCTGCGACGATTGCCAGCTCGCGTGCCCGTGGAATCGCTACGCGACCGCCACTGGCGTCGACGATTTCGCGAACGTGCGCAACGGCCTCGACCGCGCACGCCTGACCGAGGTCTTCGCCTGGACCGAGGCCGAATTCCTGCGGCGCACCGAAGGCAGCGCGATCAGGCGCATCGGTTTCGAACGCTGGTCGCGCAACGTCGCAGTCGCGCTCGGCAATGCGCCGCGCGACCCCGCCATCGTCGCCGCGCTGCGCGCGCGCGCCGACGACCCATCTCCCCTGGTGCGCGAGCACGTGGCCTGGGCGATCGGGCAACAGGAATCAGGAATCAGAAAACAGCAGGAGCGCTGACGCCAGCTGCGGCAGCGATTGTGCAAGCGCGGGGGCTCGCATCAGCGGACGAGCTGATTCATCGTCACGATCGGCAGCATCACCGCGAGCACCAGCACCAGCACGATCGCGCCCATCGCGACGATCAGCGTCGGCTGGATCAGCGCGGCGAGCCAGGCGAGCCGCCGCTCGGCTTCGCGCTCGAGCTCCTGCGCCGCGCGCTCGAGCATCGGCGCCAGCGCCCCGCTCTGCTCGCCGTTGGCGATCAGGTGGATCAGCACCGGAGGGAACGCATGCTGGTCCTTGAGTGCGCGCGACAGCGACACGCCCTCGCGAACCAGCGCGTTGGCGTTGCGCGCCGCCCGCGCAAGGGGAATCAGCCGGATGACTTCGGTCGCGGCGGACAGCGAGCGCAGGAGCGGCGCCCCGCTGCCGACCAGGATCGCGAGCGTGCTGGCATAGCGCGCCGCGTCGAGGCTCGACGCGAGACGGCCTGCGCCAGGCACGCGCAGCAGCCACGCATGGACGCGCGCACGCACGGCCTCGATGCGCCAGCCGATCATCGCGGCGCCTGCAGCGACCGCCGCGGCCACGGCCCAGAACCATCCGGTCGCGCGGAAGAATGCGCTGGTCGCGATCAGCGCCCGCGTCAGCAGCGGCAGCGTCTGCCGGCTCTGCTGGTAGACCGACACGACCTGGGGCACCACGTAGGTGAGCAGCACGGCAATGACGCCGAGCGCGATGACCGTGACCAGCGCCGGATAGATCAGCGCCACGGTGAATTTCTGGCGCAGGACGAGCCGCGCGTCCAGATAGTCGGCGAGGCGTACGAGCACCTCGGAAAGGCGCCCGGTCTCGGTACCCGCGCCGACCAGCCCGCGATAGAGCGGCGGGAAGCTCCGCGGAAAGCGCGCTAGCGCCGAAGGCAGGGGCTCGCCCGCCATCACCTGCGCGCGCAGGACTGCGGTGAGCTTTGCGACGCGCGGATCGTCGGCCTGCTCGCCGACGGCGAGCAATGCGTGGTCGAGGGGCATGCCCGAATGCACGAGGGTCGCGAGCTGGCGCGTGAACAGCGCGACCGCCGCCGCAGGCAGCCGCGTGCGCGACAGCGTGTCGGCGCGCTCGGGTGCGGGCTCGACGGCAGTTGGAACGAGTCCGTCGGCGCGCAGGCGATCTCGCGCGATGCGCGGATTCTCGGCGTCGAGCAGGCCCTGGCGCAACCTGCCCTGCGCGTCGACGGCTTCGAAGCGGAATGCCGGCATGGTCGCGCTGCGTTCAGGCGTCGCGCGTGACCCGCGTCAACTCGGCGAGCGACGTCGTCCCGTCCGCGATCAGGCGTGCGCCGTCGTTGCGCAGGCGCTGCATGCCGGCGGCGAGCGCGGCGTCCCGGAGTGCGAGCTCGCCCGCCCCGTCGTGGATCAGCCGCCGCAGCGCGTCGTCGATGCGCAGGAACTCGTAGACGCCGCTGCGACCCGCGAATCCGCTGCGGTTGCAGCGGTCGCAGCCGGGCGCGGCGAAGATGCGCCGCGACTGCGGGAGCCCGAGCTCGACGAGCAGCCTGCGCTCGCCCTCGGTCGGGTTCGACCCCACCTTGCAGTGCGGACACAGCGTGCGCACCAGACGCTGCGCGAGCACGCCGAGCAGCGAGGATGCGAGCAGGTAGGGCTCGACTCCCATGTCGGCGAGCCGCGTGATCGCGCTCGCCGCGTCGTTGGTGTGCAGCGTGGCGAGGACCAGGTGGCCGGTCAGCGACGCCTGAACGGCGATCTGCGCCGTCTCGAGATCGCGGATCTCGCCGATCATGATGACGTCGGGGTCCTGGCGCAGGATCGAGCGCAGCGCGCGCGCGAACGTGAGCTCGATCCGCGGGTTCACCTGCGTCTGCGCGACGCCGTCGAGCGCATATTCGATCGGGTCCTCGACGGTCATCATGTTCGTCGTCGCGCGTGGCAGCCTTGCGAGCGCCGAGTAGAGCGTCGTCGTCTTGCCCGAGCCGGTGGGACCCGTCACCAGCAGGATGCCGTGCGGCTCGCGGATCACCCGGTCGATCTGGGCGAGCGTCGCTTCGCTCATCCCCAGCATCGCGAGGTCCAGTCGCGCGGACTCCTGGTCGAGCAGGCGCAGCACGACGCGCTCGCCGGTCCCCGTCGGCAGCGTCGACATCCGGACGTCCACCTGCCGGTCGCCGAGGCGCAGCGCGATGCGGCCGTCCTGTGGCAGGCGTTTCTCGGCGATGTCGAGCCCGGCCATGATCTTGAGCCGCGACACCAGCGCCGCGTGCAGCGCGCGAGGCGGCTCGATCACGTCGCGCAGCATGCCGTCGACGCGAAAGCGCACGACCGACCGCGCCTCGTAGGGTTCGAAGTGCAGATCCGATGCCCGCTCGCGCAATGCCTGCAGCAGCATCGCGTTGATCATGCGGACCACCGGCGCCTGCGCACTGTCGTCGAGCAGGTCCTCGGTGGACGGCAGCTCCTGCATCAGGCGCGCGAGATCGGTCTCGTTGGCGAGACCCTCGCTCATCGCCAGCGCCGCGCCGGCCTGGTTGTAGGCGCGCGCGAGCTCGGCCGCGAAGGTCTCGGCTGCCACCGCGCGCGTGGCGAGCGGCCGTGCAAGCACCCGCCGCAGCTCGGCCAGCCCGTCGACCGTCGCATCGGGGCGCAGCAGCACGACCACCGCGTCGTCCTCGATGCGACAGGCGAGCACGCCGTGCGCTCGCGCGAACGCATACGGGATTCGCGCGGTCAGCGCCTGGTCGAATGCTGTCGGGGAGGTCGCTGGCACGGGACGCGGAAAGGCGCGAGGCGCCGCTATCTCGCCGGGGGCGGCGCGGGCCCGGACGAGGCGTTGCCGGGCGGCTCCGGCGCAGTCGGCGCTGCGGCGCCGGGGCCATTCGCGGGCGCAGGCGTGCCCTGCACCGCGCCGGAAGGCGGCCCGGCCGGTGCAGGGGCGGCCGCGGCAGGCGGCACTGCGGGTGTTCCGGGCATCGTGTTGTCGGGAGGAATCTGCGGCGCGCTGTTGTCCTTCCAGAACCACCGCTCGCCCGGAGCGATCTGCTGCTGCGCATTGCGCAGGTAGTCGTAGCGCTCGGAGGCCATCTCGCGGCCGCCGGCGGGACCCCGGATGATCGTCGGCTTCAGGAACACCATCAGGTTCGTCTTCTGCCGCTGGCGCGTGTCGTAGCGGAACAGCGGACCGATCACCGGGACGTCGCCGACGTAGGGCACCTTCTGGGTGCCGTCGGTCAGGCTGTCCTGGATCAGCCCTCCCAACACGACGATCTGGTCGTTGTCGACGACGACCGTCGACTCCAGCGAGCGCTTCGACAGGATCGGGCCCGCCGCCGACGTGTCCTGCACCCGCGAGACTTCCTGATAGATGCCGAGGCGCACCGCACCGCCTTCGGTGATCTGTGGACGCACCCGCAGCACCAGGCCGACGTCGCGCCGCTCGATCGTCTGGAACGGCTGCACGGTCCCGGTCGTGCCGGTCGTCGCATACTGCCCGGTGATGAACGGCACGTTCTGGCCGACGACGATCCGCGCCTCCTCGTTGTCGAGCGTCAGCAGCGTCGGCGTCGACAGGATGTTCGCGTTGGAATCGTTCTGGAGTGCGCGCACCAGGAGACCGAGGTTGCTGATGATCCCCAGTCCGGGGATGGTCACCGTCCCGTTGATGATGCCGAGGTTGAGCCCGTTGCCCACGCTGCCGAGGTTCACCGAGGCATCGAGGATGTTGCCGCCGCTGCCGCGCGCATTGAAATTCGTGCCACCGATCCCCTGCACGTTGTCCTTGTTGGCGCCGGTCAGCACCTGCCACTGGATCCCGAACTCGGCGGCCTTGTCAGCCGTCACCTCGACGATCAGCGCTTCGACGAATACCTGCGCGCGCCGCGTGTCGAGGCGATCGATCACCGCGCGCAGGTTGTTGTAGACCGCGTCGGGCGCGCGGATCACCAGCGCGTTGCTCGCCGTGTCGGCCTGGATCACCGCACCCCCCGCGACAAACGCGGCGGGCGGCGCGCCCGCCGGCTGCAGCGGAGATGTCGCCGCAGCCGACCCTTCGAAAGCCGTGGTCGCCACGGCGTTCTGCAGCGTCGGCGCCATGCCGGTGCCGGTCGGTGCGGACTGGACCAGGGAGGCCGACGCCGCCCTCTGGTCACCCCCGTAAAGGCCCCGCAGCGTGTGCGCGACCTCGGTGGCTTCGGCGTTCTTCAGGTAGACGATGTGGACGTTGCCGCCTTCGCGCTGCGGCGTGTCGAGCTGCTCGATCATCTGCCTGACGCTGGCCATGCGCGCCGCGCTGTCCGAGCGGATCATGATGCTGTTCGAGCGCGGATCCGCGACGAGGGTGACGCGTTGCTGCGCATCGGCAACGGCGCCCGGCTGGCCCGGCCCTTCCGAAAGCAGGCGGTTCAGCATCGACACGATGTCGAGCGCCGATGCGTTTTTCACGTGAACCAGCACCGGCTCGCCGGGCGGACGATCGAGCGACGTGACGATGCGGTCGATGCGCTTCAGATTGTCCGCGTAATCGGTGACGATGATCGCGTTGTTCGGGATGTAGGCCGAGATCGTGTTGGACGGCGAGATCAGCGGACGCAGGACGGTCACCATCTGCGCCGCCGATTCGTACCGCAATGCGATGACCTGCGTGACGATGCGATCGCCGGAGGCGCCGACCGCACCGCGCTGCACCGGCCCGCCCTGCGTCTTGGCGTCGGCCTCGGGAACGATCTTGACCACACCCTCGGATTCCACCGCGGCGAAGCCCTGCATGCGCAGCGCCGAGAGCAGCGTCGGATAGACGAGCGCCTTCGGCACCGGATGCGCGGAAACGATGTTGACGGTGCCCTTGACGCGGGGATCGACGAGGAAATTGCGCCCGGTGATCTCGCCGACCGCCTTCACGACCGCGTCGATGTCGGCATTGACGAAATTGAGGGTGACCGTGTCGGAATCCTGGGCCAATGCAGCGCCGGCGAACAGCAGGAAGGCGACGATCAGGACTGCGCGGAGACCCGTACTGCAGCGCAGCATCATTAGGCGCGATGCAGGCCGGCTGGCGTCCGGCGCTCCCGGCCGAGCGGAGGCGTGGCGTTGGCGTCGGACATCGAAAGGATCGAGCAGTGGCGCATTCGCCGGGAATTGGAAGTCGCCGGCGATAATAGCATGGGGTATGAGCGGATTCGGCCGTCCGCGGGCCCCGATGGTTCCTGCGGATTCCCGCTGCAGACGCTGAATCCGTCCGGCGGGATCGCTGCATCCAACTTGCATGTCTTCCGAGGG
>DATGDG010000202.1:0-8006 GCA_035311025.1 Casimicrobiaceae bacterium | reverse complement strand
GGCCGGGGGCCAGCGGCGTGTTCAGGCATTGCTCGAATGCCGGCCCGTAGATCCCGTAGCTCGTCCCCAGCGTGGCGGCAAGCACGATGCGGGTGGCGAACGCCGGGCGCCCGCCGAACTGCAGGTACTCGGTGAGGATGTCGGGCGTGTTCGGCCAGACATTCGGCCGGAAGTAGTCGCGCCCGGCGCCGTGGGCGAGCTCGGTGAAGTAGGCGGTCAGCTCCTGCCTGGTGTTGCGCCAGGCGAAATACGTGTACGACTGGCTGAAGCCGAGCTTGGCGAGGCGGTGCATGACCTTGGGGCGGGTGAAGGCCTCGGCCAGGAAGATCGCCTCCGGATGCCTGCGCTTGATCTCGGCGATCGCCCATTCCCAGTAGGCGAACGCCTTCGTGTGGGGGTTGTCGACGCGGAAGATCGTCACGCCCTGGTCGATCCAGAACTCGAGGATGCTCTCGAGCTCGATCCACAGCGCGCGCCAGTCGGCCGACTCGAAGTCGAACGGGAAGATGTCCTGGTATTTCTTGGGCGGATTCTCGGCGTATTGCACGCTTCCGTCGGGGCGCCGCCGGAACCAGAGGGGCTGCGACTTGACGTACGGATGGTCGGGCGCGCACTGGTAGGCGATGTCGAGCGCGATCTCGAGACCGTGGTCGCGCGCCGTCCCGACCAGGTGCCGGAAGTCTTCGAGCGTCCCGAGTGCCGGGTGGATGGACTTGTGGCCGCCCTCGGCCGAGCCGATCGCCCACGGGCTGCCCACGGCCCCCGGCGCCGCGGCAATCGCGTTGTTCGGCCCTTTGCGGCGCTCGCGCCCGATCGGGTGGATCGGCGGGAAATAGACGACGTCGAAGCCCATCTTCGCGATCCGCGGTAGCCAGGCTTCGCAATCGCGGAAGGTTCCGTGCCTGTCCCCGGAACCTGCGGCCGAGCGCGGGAACATCTCGTACCAGGCGCCGAAGCGCGCGCGTTCGGGGTCGACGACGAGGGGCAGGGGGACAGGGTAGGTTGCGGCGTAGCGGCGATCGGGGTAGCGCGCCGCGATATCGCCAAGCTCGCGGTCGAGCGCGAGCTCGCGCAGCACCCCCGGTTCCTCGGCCTCGCGCAGGCGCGCCGCCCAGGCGGCGAGGCGTTCGCGGTCTGCGCCGTCGGCCCGCTGCGCGGCGGCATCGATCAGGCCGGCCCCGACCAGCGCTGCGACACGCAGATCCTCGATGTCGACCCGCCGCCCGAAGTCGTGGCGCCACGAGAGGAAGCCATCGACCCAGGCGGTGACGCAGTACGCGTAGCGCCCGATGCTCTCGACCACGAAGCTGCCGCGCCAGCGATCGTTGCCGATCGGCTTCATCCCCTCCTCGTGCCAGACCGTCTCGCCGTCGCGGCGCCAGAGCACCCGCGCGGCCAGCACGTCGTGTCCGTCGGCGAAACAGTCGGCTTCGACCACGACGCGATCGAGCACCACGCGCTTGGCGGCGAAACGGCCGCCGTCCACGCAGGGCGACACGTTCTCGACCACCGCCCGCACCCGCCCCTCGGCGGGCATTGCACGCTCAGCCATCGTCCCCTCCGTTCGTGAAGAACAGGGTCGAGAGCGGGGGGAGGGTGACGGTGATCGAATGCAGCCGACCGTGTGCCGGCAACGGGGCCGCCTCGACGCCGCCGAAATTGCCGATCCCGCTTCCCCCGTAGAGCGTCGCGTCGCTGTTGAGCGCTTCCCGCCAGACACCCGCGCGCGGCACCCCGAGCACGTAGTTGCGTCGGGGCACCGGCGTGAAGTTGCATACGGCGAGGACGAGCCCGCGCGCGTCGTTCCCCTTGCGCAGGAAGCTCAGCACGCTCGCATCGGCATCGTGGCAGTCGATCCACTCGAATCCCGAAGCGTCGAAGTCGTTTCGATGGAGCGCGGGCTCCGCGCGATAGAGCCGGTTGAGGTCGGTGAGCCATCGTTGCAGGCCGGCGTGCTCGGGGTACTGCAGCACCCACCACTCGAGCGCGCCGTCGTGCGTCCATTCGCGCCGCTGGCCGAATTCGCCGCCCATGAACAGCAGCTTCTTCCCCGGGTGCGCCCACATGTAGCCGTAGAGCGTGCGCAGCGAGGCGAACTGCTGCCAACCGTCCCCTGGCATCTTGCCGATCAGCGAGCCCTTGCCGTACACGACCTCGTCGTGCGAGAGCGGGAGCACGAAGTTCTCGAAGAAGGCATACCAGATCGAGAATGTCAGCTTGTCGTGGTGATACTTCCTGAGGATCGGATCCTGCTGCATGTAGGCGAGCGTATCGTGCATCCAGCCCATGTTCCACTTCATGCCGAAGCCCAGGCCGCCGATGTAGGCGGGCCGCGACACCATCGGCCATGCAGTCGACTCCTCGGCGATCGTCTGCACGTCCGGATGATCGCGGTAGACGGACTCGTTGAGCATGCGCAGGAACGAGATCGCCTCGAGGTTCTCCCTGCCGCCGTGCTCGTTCGGTATCCACTCGCCCTCGCTGCGGCCGTAGTCGAGATAGAGCATCGACGCCACGGCGTCGACGCGCAGGGCGTCGATGTGGTAGCGGTCGAGCCAGAAGAGCGCGCTCGAGAGCAGGAAAGCGCGCACCTCGCTGCGGCCGTAGTTGAAGATGCAGGAGTTCCACTCCGGGTGGAAGCCCTGCCGGGGGTCCGCGTGCTCGTAGAGGTGCGTTCCGTCGAAGTACGCGAGGCCGTGTCCGTCGCTGGGGAAATGCGACGCCACCCAGTCGAGGATCACGCCGATGCCCGCCTGGTGCAGCACGTCGACGAAATACATGAAGTCCTGTGGCGTTCCGTAGCGCGCGGTCGGGGCGAAGAAGCCGGTGGTCTGGTAGCCCCACGAGCCGTAGAACGGATGCTCGGTGATGGGCATGAGTTCGACGTGCGTGAATCCCAGCTTGGTCACGTGTTCGGCGAGCGCGTGCGCGATTTCGCGGTAGCCGAGGAAGCCGCCGTCCTCGCGGCGGCGCCACGACCCGAGGTGGACCTCGTAGATGGACATCGCCGCGTCCAGCGCATTGGCCTCCCGGCGCGACGCCATCCACGCGCCGTCGCCCCAGGCGTATTCGAGAGTCCAGGCGCGCGATGCGGTTTCCGGCGGGACCTGCGCATAGAGTGCGAACGGATCGCACTTGTCGGTCGTGAAGGCATCGCGGGTGGAAGCGACCCGGAACTTGTAGGCGTCCCCGCGGCCGACCCCCGACACGAAGCCCTCCCACAGGCCCGAGCCATCCTCCCGCGGCGCGAGCGCGTCGACGCCGGATTTCCATCCGTTGAATTCGCCGATCACCGACACGCTGTGCGCGTTGGGCGCCCACACGGCGAAGCGTGCGCCGTCGTTCTGCAGGTGGCAGCCGAGGCACTGGTAGAGCCTCCCATGGGTGCCTTCCCTGAAAAGGTAGACGTCGTCCTTCGTCAGCACTGCCGCCTCCCTGTCGGGCGTTTGCACCCACACTCGCGCAGCGGTCGCGATGTGCCCATTTTGATGCGATCGCCGCTGTCGCCGCAAAGTTCCGGGCTCCCGCTCATCGCGACCTCCCTCCGAAGAGCGCGCGGGGCAAGGCGACTGCGTGCTCGGCGATGAGGAACGCCGCCGCGCTCCAGGACTGGCCGCGCATGCCACCGGGTTCCAGCGTGCGGCCGTGGAGCCATTCGCTGAACGACGCGTTTTCGAGCGCATTGGCGCACGCGAGCTTGACGAGTTCGCCGCGCGCCAGGTCCTGCAATCCGGCCTCCACCAGCGCTGCGACCCACAGGCCGCCGGCGAACGGCCAGATGCCGCCGTTGTGGTACTGCCAGGCGTAGTTCTGACGGTGCCGCGACATGTAGGGCCGCCAGAGCAGGCTTCCCTCCGGGATCGGATCGCAGACGACCCGTACCGGATAGGGGTCGCTGACCCCGGCGCGAACGAGCGCGCGGAGCACCCGATGGCGTGCGGCGTCGTCGGCGAGACCGCAGAGGATCGCCAGGACGTTGCCGAGCGTGTCGCCTTCGTCGCCGACCTGCGCGAAATTGACGAAGCTGAGGTAGAGGTCCCGGTTGCGGGTGCTGCGGCGCGCGTAGTGGGTCAACAGCCGCGCGCGGCGGTATTCGGCGACGGCGCTCCCGAACGGATGGAACAGCTCGTTGGCGCTGCGCCGCGTCTCGTCCGCGCCGGGCAGATCGTAGAGCCGCTTGACGAGGTGCCACAGCGCATTCGTGTACAGCACGAACCCGGAGCGCGGCATGATGTCGGCCCAGTCGCTCGCCTCGTTCTGCTGGACCAGCTGGAATTTCGGATGCTCCTGGCAGGACAACCAGTCGATCGCCCGCCGCACGCTCTCGCCGAGGCGGCGGCGCAAAGCGTGTTCGGGCCGGGTGCGGTCGAGGAAGGCGATGCCGACCAGCCACCACAGCGTGGCATCGATGCAGCCGATGTACCAGAAGTCGCCCTCGCCTCTCGCCAGCTCGACGAATTTCGGAATCTGGCCGTTGCGAGCCTGGGCGGCCGCGAGCGTGACCAATCCGGTCGGGGCATGGTCCTCGAGATTGCGGCTGCCCGACAGCGCCATCCCGATCGCACAGATGGCCGCGTCGCGCGCGAAGATCGCCGCGTATCCGCGTGCGTTTGCGCGCGCACCGGGGGTGGCTGCGAGGATTCCCAGTGGGGTCAGGTTGCGCTCCAGCAGCGCGACGGCGCGGGCATGCATGCGTCGCAGCAGTTCGTCGTCGGCGACCCGCTCACTCGCCATAGGAAAGGATCGCACCGGGGAAATGGGCGCAGAGCAGCGCCAGCGGCACCGCGCCACCGGTCGCGGTGAGCATTTCCCCGGTCAGCACGTTCTGCATGCTGCTGCCCACGGGAACGAAGGAGAGGTCGACGGTCGCGTCGCCCCATGCGGCAGCGCCGAGCGGTGGCGTTCCCGGCGCCGGCGCGAGCGTGGCGAACAGGCGCCCGGCAATGGCGACGATACCCGCCGAGGGTCGGCGCCTTGCATAGGCGACGACGTGCTGCGCACGGTCCCCGGCGACGGCGATCGGGTAGTAGTCGCCCTTCGCGAAGCACTCGGGGCGCCGGCGACGCAAAGCGAGTGCGCGCAGGGTGATCCACAGCTTGGCGCGTCCGTCCTGCGGGCGCGCGAGCAGCGCACGCACGCCTTCGATCATCCGGCCGGCGTCGGCCTCGAGCGCCTGCAGCTGCGAGAGCGCGTCGCGGCGAAACCCGTAATCGACCGCGCGCCGGTTGTCCGGATCGACGAGCGAGAGCTCGATCATCTCGTGGCCCTGGTAGATGTCGGGCACACCGGGGGAGGTGAACTTGATCAGCGCCATCGACAGGCTGTTGAGCGCCCCGAACCAGGAGAACGCCGCGCCCTGCGTGCGCAGATCGTCGAGGAAGAGGTTGCCTTCGGGGCGCCCGAGCAGCGCGTGCACGAAGCCGACGACGGCCGACTCGTAGGCCTCGTTCGGGCTGATCCAGCTCGTGTATCGCTTGGCTTCGCGCAACGCCTTGACGACGTAGCGCGCGATGCGCTCGCGGTATGCCGCGAGACCCGCGGCATCGACGTCGTCTGCGGGAAAGGTTCCGACGAGGGTCTGGTAGATCAGGTACTCGTCGTTGCGCGCGGGCACAGGCCGGCCGTCGATCCTGCGCTTTGCGCTGCGGTTCATCCGGCTCCAGCGGCGCACCGCGAGCCGCCACGCCGCCGGCATCTCCGAGATCACGTCGATGCGGGCGCGCACGTCCTCCGAGCGCTTGCTGTCGTGCGTCGACGTGGCGAGCATCGTGTTCGGCCATTTGGCGGCGCGGTTCGCGCTCGCGCCGTGGAAGGCCGAGACCGCCATGCCGAAGGTGTCCGGGTCGCCTCCCACGTCGTTCAGCGACACGAGGCGGTTGAAGACGTACAGAGCCGTGTCCTCCACGCCCTTGGCCATCACCGGCGCGGTGAACTGCTGGAAGCGCATCGCGAACCGGCGGTACTCGGACTCGAGGCCCCCCGAGGGCTCCCCCTCCGGGTGCACGAGCAGCACGTTCCTGATGAAATCGAACACGCTGAGGTCGGCCGCGGCGCTGCGGCGCCTCGCCTGGGCGTATGCCCAGCCGACGTAGCGGCGGTCCTGGGAGGAGGCCCTGTCCGCGATGTAGGTGCGATAGACGGGGAAGCACGCGACGAACTCGGCGAGCGCCCGGCGCAGGGAGCTGAACGTGAAATCGCGCGTGCGGCGGTCGGCGCGCGCGATGCGGAGCAGCCGATTGGCGAGCACCGTCAGCTCGCCGCTGAGCCCGCTGCGCATGATCATGCGCTTGCCGCGGTAGGCTGCTTCGGCGAAATCCAGTGCCTCGTCGCGCACGAACGCACGCCAGCCCCGATCGATGCGCGATTCGGCGCCGGCGTCAACGAAGAGCCCGTTCACGACATTCGCGAAGCGATACCCGGTGGTGCCGTGCACCGGCCAGTTCTGGGGAAGGTCCTCGTGCGCCGCCGTGATCTTCTCCACCACGACGTACAGGGGTCGCTGCTCGACCCCGCTCTCGACGGCCTCCGCCCCGCCGGTCATCTGTGCGTAGCGCTCCTGTACCCGGCGAAAATAGGTGGCCGGATCGTACAGCCCATCCGGGTGGTCGATGCGCAGGCCATCGATCTTGCCCTCGGCGGCCAGCTCCAGCACGAAGCCGTGCGTCGCCTCGAATACCGCATCGTTCTCGGCACGCAGTGCCGCCAGGTCGTTGATGTCGAAGAATCGCCGGTAGTTGATCTCGTCGGCGGCCACTCGCCACGATGCGAGGCGGTAGGCCTGAACCTCGAGCAACTCGTCGAGGGGATCGAAGCTTGCAGGATCGCCTGCGGTCCCGTTGATCGCGCGGACCGCAAGCTCGATTGCATCGGCAAGCGGCGGATGCCCGCGCGCCAGTCGCGCGAGGCGGGTCTTGTGCACCTCCTTGTCGCGGCTGCGCTCCGCGACGGCCTCCTGGCCGATCGCGTCGCGCGGCGGAAGATGGCCGAACGCGGAGATCAGGCTTTCGAAATCGGCGGCGGCCTGGGCCGGCAGCGCATCGGCGGCGAGGAGCCCCGGTACCCGCGCGAGAATGCGCGGATATTCGCGCGGGTCGATCGGGAAGCGGTGCTCGTGGTACGCGACCGAGAAGGCGCCGGCCCGCAGGTCGCAGGCGAGCGTGAGCTCGCCTTGCTCGAGAACGACGCCGTAGTGATCGCCAAGCACGGGTACCAGCACCTTGCCGGCGAGGCTCGGGTCGATCGACTGCCAGTCGATGTCGAAGTAGTCGGCGTACGCGGATGCGGCGCCGCTCTCGAGCACGTCGATCCACCAGGCGTTGTCGGCGCCCATCACGCCCATGTGGTTCGGCACCATGTCCAGGATCTGGCCGAGCCCGTGCGATTTGAGCGCGGCGACGAAGCGCTCGAAATCGTCCCGGTTCCCGATCTCGGGATTCAGGGCCGCATGGTCGACGATGTCGTAGCCGTGCCGGCTGCCTGGCCGGGCGCGAAGGTAGGGTGAGCAATAGACGTGGCTCACGCCCAGCGCCGCGAGATAGGGCACGATCGCGGTCGCGGCGGCGAAGTTGAAGTCGCGGTGCAGCTGCAACCGGTAGGTCGCCCGCGGGATCACCGCGGTCGTCGCGTCGCGGCGTGGCGCAGGGGCCGGGCGCCTGCGGCCGCGCAGGCGCGAAAGCGCGAGCGTGAGCTCGATGAAGCGCTCGTCGTCGGGCCACAGGTCGAGCGCGAGCGGAAGCTTGCGGCGCCAGTTCGGGTACTCGTCGACCGTTCCGGGCAGGTTCGCCTGGTCGAGGACGCCGACGACGTCCTCGAGCTGAACGACCATGACCTCCGCGCTGCTTCGCGCGAGGTAGGTCGTGATGGCGCGCGCAAGCTCGGCGGTCATCGCGGGAATCGACACCGGATTCGCCGTGGCGCCGGCGGGGAGCATGCCCTCGCGCTCGAGCGCCAGCAGCAGCCGCGCGCGATCCTGGGCGCGCGCGACGATCTGGCCGTCGCGCGCCTGC
>DATGDG010000201.1:0-3475 GCA_035311025.1 Casimicrobiaceae bacterium | reverse complement strand
CCAGCCGTCCTTGGCGTGAAACGCCTGGTACGGCGCAGTCAGGATGTGCGCCGACCCGGTCGGCCCGGGGCTGGTCCCCGTGGCGAACTGAATCGCCGCATGCCAGTACGTCTGCTGCAGGGCGGCCTCCATCAAGGAGGTCTCGACGACCTGGCCCTGGCCGGTCTTGAGCTTGTGCGCGTAGGCCGCGAGTACGCCGACGACCGCCAGGATGCCGGCATTGATGTCGGCGACCGAATTGCCGGGCTTGACCGGCGCGCCGCCGGGTTCACCGGTGATCGACATCAGGCCGGCGAATCCCTGCGCAATCAGGTCGAAGCCGCCCTTGTCGCCGTAGGGTCCGTCGCGCCCGTAGCCTGACACCGCGCAGTAGATCAGGCCAGGGTTGACGGCTGACAGCACGTCGTAGCCGAGCCCCAGCTTCTCGAGCGTGCCGCGGCGGAAATTTTCGGTCAGCACGTCCGCATCGCGGACCATTCGCAGCAGCACGTCCCGGCCAGCCGGATGCTTGAGGTTGAGGGCGATGCCGCGCTTGTTGCGGTTCAGCACCAGGAAAGGCGCCGACACGCCGTTGACCCGCGGCTCGCTATAGCCGCGCGAATCGTCGCCGCCGGGGAGCTTCTCGACCTTGACCACGTCCGCCCCCATGTCGGCGAGCAGCATGCCGCAGGTCGGTCCCGCCATGATCTGCGCGAGCTCGAGCACGCGCATGCCGGACAGCGGGCCAGGATGGGGACCGCGCGTCGAATCGGACGATGCCGGCGCGGCGGCGGTGCGACCTTCCGAGGCCATCAGCGCCCCCCAAACTCGGGGCGGGTCTTGGCGAGAAACGCCGCGTAGCCGATCCGGAAATCCTCGGTGTCGAAGCAGTCGAAGCACTCGTCCGCCTCGGCGGCGGAGATCGGCAGCGGATCGGCGAGGCGGCGGGCGAATTTCTTGTGCCAGCGGGCGACCAGCGGCGCGCCCTCGGCAATCCGCACCGCCGTGGCGGCGGCCTCGGCTGCGACCTGATCGTCCGGGACCACGCGCGTCACCAGGCCCTTGCGCAACGCCTCGGCGGCATCGAAGATCCGCCCTTCGAGCAGGATCTCGAGCGCGACATCGGGCCCGACCACGCGCACCAGCGGCGCCATCTCGGCGTAGGCCATGACCAGTCCCAGGTTCTTGATCGGCGCGCCGAAACGGCTGCCCTCCCCGCAGATGCGCAGGTCGCACAGCGCGGCGATCTCCAGACCCCCGCCGACGCAGATGCCGTGGATCTGCGCGACCATCGGAATCGGACAGGCGGCGAGCGCGCGGGCGGTCGCGTGCATGACCGCGCCATAGGCGCGCGCCTGTTCCTTGTTCGACCGCTCGTGCGCGAATTCGCCGATGTCGTTGCCAGGCGAGAACGCGCGCTCGCCGGCGCCGCGCAGCACGATGCAGCGCAGCTTGGCGTCCGCGGACAGCGACTCGATGGTCGCGCCCAGCCGGTGCCACATGTCGCGGGTCAGCGCGTTGAGCTTCGCGGGACGGTTGAGCGTGACCGTCGCGACATCGGCCGCGCGCGCGACGAGGATGGCATCGGAAGGGGTCGTCGCGCTCATCGATAGAACAGGTCGACCAGGCCCATCCCGGTGATCGGGACGTAGGTGACCAGCAGCAATACGGCGACCAGCACGCCGATGAACCAGATGTTGATCCGCGTCACTTCCCAGACCGACGCCCGGGCAATCGAGCTCGCGACCATCAGCACGCTCGCCACCGGCGGCGTCTGCTGGCCGATGCCGAGGTTGACCGTGACGATCAGCCCGAAATGGACCGGATCGATGCCGACTGCCTGCACCAGCGGCATGACCACCGGCACGACGAGGATGATCGCGGCCGCGGAATGCAGGAACATGCCGAGCAGCAGGAACAGCACGTTGAGCATCGCCAGCACCAGCCACTTGTTGTGGGTCATGCTCGCCACGGCCTGCGCGAGGTGCTGGGGTGCCTGCACTTCGGTCAGGTAGGTGCCGAGCAGCGCGCTGGTCGCGACCAGCAGCATGACCACCGCAGTCTGCACCCCGCCTTCGAGCACGGCGCGCCTCAATTCCGCGAGGTTGAGCTCGCGGTAGATGACCAGACCGACGAACAGCGATGCCACGACGGCCAGCGCGGCACCCTCGGTCGCCGTGACCACGCCGCCGAAGATTCCGCCGAGGATGATGATCGGCAGCAGGAACGCCCACAGCGCCTCGCGCGCCGTCTTGCGCACCCGCGCCCAGGAGAACGCCTCCTCGCGCGGCAGGTTGTAGCGGCGCGCCATCCAGTACGCCATGCCCATCAGCCCCGCCCCGCCGAGGATCCCGGGCACGATCCCGGCGACGAACAGCTGCACCACCGACGTTCCCGCCATCACCGCATAGAGGATCATCGGGATCGACGGGGGAATGATCACGGCGAGCGTCGCCGCCGACGACATCACGGCCGCCGCGAGCGGTGCAGGGTACCCCTTCGACTTCATCCCGGGGATCAGGATCGAGCCCAGCGCCGCGACGTCGGCGACTGCCGAGCCCGAGATCTCGGCGAAGAACAGCGATGCCCCGATCGACACCTGCGCAAGCCCGCCGCGGACCCACCCGAACACCGACGACGCGAAAGCGATCAGTCGCCGCGAGATCCCCGACGCGTTCATGATCGCGCCGGCCAGGATGAACAGCGGGATCGCAAGCAGCGGAAAGCTGGTCGCGCCTCCGTAAGTGACGAGCGCGAGGTTGGGCAGGATCGCAAACCCGTGCGTCGCGACCATCGCGATGACGGCGATGATCCCCAGCGACACCGCGATCGGCACGTTGATGACGACGAGCGCCAGCACCGCGACGAAAACGATCAGCATCGAGGTCATGGCCGGGCGGGCGCCCTGTTCACTGGAGGGCTTCGGACACCGGCGGCGCCTCCGCGCCGACGGGCTCGCTGCGG
This sequence comes from Casimicrobiaceae bacterium, assembly GCA_035311025.1. Lineage (GTDB taxonomy): Bacteria > Pseudomonadota > Gammaproteobacteria > Burkholderiales > Casimicrobiaceae > VBCG01. The sequence continues at coordinate 532 of DATGDG010000201.1, read as the reverse complement.
CCGAGGAGGTCGAGCAGGTGCAGGCCCTCGGCGACGACGATCAGCAGCGACGAGATCGGGATCACCGACTGGACGATGCTCATCGGCACCTGCGGCAGGCTGGTCAGCGAGTCGGTGGCGAGCACCGGCAGGATCCACGCGCCCACCGAGCCCAGCAGCACGAAGAAGGCGATGACCAGCAGCTGGACGAGTATGCCGATCGCGCGTCGCCAGCGCCACGGCAACGCATCGACGAGCTCGGGACAGCCGATGTGCGCGCGCTTCAGCGATGCCAGCGCGGCACCGTAGAACGTGAGCCAGGCGAGCATCACCGACGCGACCTCGTCGTACCAGTCGAGCGAGTGCCCGGCGAAGCGGAAGATCACGCCAGCGGTGACCTCCACCGCCAGCGCGATCGCCAGCGCGGACACCACCCACTCGAGGATGCGCGCGTAGCCGCGCCGCAAGCCGTCCGGAACGCTGGCGGTCATCGCGCGCCCCGCGGCACCGGCAGCGCCGGTGCCGCGAAAGGAGCCGCGGTCATGGACGCAGC
>DATGDG010000200.1:0-4668 GCA_035311025.1 Casimicrobiaceae bacterium | reverse complement strand
GTCATGTATTCGCAGCCGTGGTCGCCGGTGCCCTCGACGACTGCCGAAGCGCCCGAATTGCGCACGCAAAAGCGCTCGCCGGCGACACCGCGGAAATACGCCTCGCCTTCGATCGCGCCATACATCACCGTGTTGCCGATGACGATGTTCTGCTCGGGCCGTGCCGGGCACGCAGGATTCGGATAGACGACGATCCTTCCGCCCGAGAGGCCCTTGCCGACGTAGTCGTTGGTCGCACCCTGCAGCTCGAACGTGACGCCTCTCGCGAGGAACGCGCCGAAGCTCTGGCCCGCGGTGCCGTCGAAAGCGACGTGCAGCGTGTCCTCGGGCAGGCCCTCGTGCCCGTGCTGGCGCGCGACCGTCCCCGACAGCATCGCGCCCACCGACCGGTTCGCATTGCGGATCCGGTAGTTGAGCCGCACCGGCTGGCCCTTGTCGATCGCCGGCGCCGCGGCCGCGATCAGCTGGTGGTCGAGCGCGTTCGCGAGCCCGTGATCCTGGCTTTCGCAGTGATGCCGCGCGACCTCGGCAGGCATCGCCGGCTGGTGGAACACGCGCGAGAAGTCGAGGCCCCGGGCTTTCCAGTGCTCGACCCCCTTCCTCATGTCGAGCAGGTCCGAGCGGCCGATCATGTCGTCGAGCCTGCGGAATCCGAGCTGCGCCATGATCTCGCGCAGCTCCTCCGCGACGAAGAAGAAATAGTTGACGACGTGCTCGGGCTGGCCGGCGAAGCGGCGGCGCAGGACGGGGTCCTGGGTCGCGACGCCGACCGGACAGGTGTTGAGGTGGCACTTGCGCATCATGATGCAGCCTTCGACGACCAGCGGAGCCGTCGCGAAGCCGAACTCGTCGGCGCCGAGCAGCGCGCCGATCGCGACGTCGCGCCCGGTTTTCATCTGGCCGTCGACCTGGACGGCGATGCGCCCGCGCAGCCGGTTCAGCACCAACGTCTGCTGCGTTTCGGCCAACCCGAGCTCCCAGGGCGTGCCGGCGTGCTTGATCGACGACCAGGGAGATGCGCCGGTCCCGCCGTCGTGCCCAGAGATCGTCACGTGATCGGCTTTCGCCTTGGCCACGCCCGCCGCAACGGTGCCCACGCCGACCTCGGACACGAGCTTCACCGAGATCGACGCCTTCGGGTTCGCGTTCTTGAGGTCGTGGATCAGTTGCGCGAGGTCCTCGATCGAATAGATGTCGTGGTGCGGCGGCGGCGAGATCAATCCCACGCCGGGCACCGAGTAGCGCAGCTGCGCGATGTACTGCGACACCTTGTGCCCGGGGAGCTGGCCGCCCTCGCCCGGCTTCGCGCCCTGCGCCATCTTGATCTGCAGCTGGTCCGCCGAGGCCAGGTATTCGGCAGTGACGCCGAAGCGTCCCGAGGCGACCTGCTTGATCCTCGATCGCAGGCTGTCGCCGGCCTTGAGCGGAATGTCGTGCTCGACCGCGTCCTTGCCGATCACCGTCGCGAGCGTGTCGCCGTCCTTGACCGTGCTGGCACCCGCGCGCATCTCGGCGCGATAGCGCATCGCATCCTCGCCACCCTCGCCGGTGTTCGACTTGCCGCCGATGCGGTTCATCGCGATCGCGAGCGTCGTGTGCGCCTCGGTCGAGATCGACCCGAGGCTCATCGCACCGGTGGCAAAGCGCTTGACGATCTCTTGCGCCGGCTCGACCTCGTCGAGCGGCACCGGCGTGCACGCCCCGCTGCGGAATTCGAACAGTCCCCGCAGCGTCTTGAGCTTCCTGCCCTGCTCGTTGATCAGCGCCGCGTAATCGCGGTAGGTCGCGTACGAATTCGAGCGCGTCGCGTGCTGCAGCTTGGCGATCGAGTCGGGCGTCCACATGTGCTCCTCGCCGCGCACCCGGTACGCGTACTCGCCGCCCGCGTCGAGCATTCTTGCGAGCAGCGGATCGTCGCCGAACGCCAGCGCGTGCAGGCGCTCCGCTTCCGCGGCGACTTCGAACAGGCCGATGCCCTCGATCGTGCTCGCGGTTCCGGTGAAGTACTTGTCGACGAAGGCTTTCTGCAGGCCCACCGCCTCGAAGATCTGGGCGCCGCAGTACGACTGGTAGGTCGAGATGCCCATCTTGGACATCACCTTGTAGAGCCCCTTGCAGATCGCCTTGACGTAGCGCTTCTGGGCCTGCTTCGGGTCGCTCCCGGGCAGCGCGCGCGCGACGTCCTCGATCGTCTCGAGCGCGAGGTACGGATGGATCGCCTCGGCGCCGTAGCCTGCGAGCAGCGCGAAGTGGTGGACCTCGCGCGCGGAGCCGGTCTCGACGACCAGCCCGGTGGAGGTGCGCAGTCCTTTCTTGACCAGGTGCTCGTGCACGGCGGCAGTCGCGAGCAGCGCCGGGATCGGCAGCATCTCGCGCGAGACGCAGCGATCGGACAGGATGATGATGTTGAATCCCTGCTGGATCGCGTCCTCCGCATGGGCGGCGAGGCTCGCGAGCGCCGCCTCCATGCCGTTGCCGCCCCATGCGGCCGGGTAGCAGACGTCGAGCTCGATCGAACGGAAAGCGCCGCCCGAGAACAGCTCGACGTGGCGCAGCTTCTCCATGTTCTCCGCGGTCAGGATCGGGTGCTGTGCCTCGAGGCGCATCGGCGGCTCGACGCCATCCGCGCCCTGGTCGACGGCGAGCAGGTTCGGCCGCGGGCCGATGAACGACACCAGCGACATCACGAGCTCCTCGCGGATCGGGTCGATCGGGGGATTCGTGACCTGCGCGAACAGCTGCTTGAAGTAGTTGTAGAAGACCTTGGGCCGGTCCGAGAGCACCGGCAGGGCCGCGTCGTTGCCCATCGAGCCGACCGCCTCCTCGCCGTTCTGGGCCATCGGCGCCAGGATCACCTTGAGGTCTTCCTGCGTATAGCCGAACGCCTGCTGGCGATCGAGCAGCGGCACCTCCGACGGCGTCGACGGCGCGGGCTCGGGCATGTCCTCGAGCGACAGCCGGCATCTCGCGATCCAGTCGCGGTACGGCCGCGCGCTCGCGAGCGTGCGCTTCAGCTCCTCGTCGTCGACGATGCGCCCGGCGTCGAGATCGACCAGCAGCATCCTGCCCGGCTGCAACCGCCACTTCTTGACGATCTTCGATTCGGGAATGTCGAGGACGCCGACCTCGGAGGCCATCACGATGTAGTCGTCATCGGTCACGACGAAGCGCGCCGGACGCAGGCCGTTGCGGTCGAGCGTCGCGCCGATCTGGCGCCCGTCGGTGAATGCCATCGCCGCCGGACCGTCCCAGGGCTCCATCAGCGCAGCGTGGTACTCGTAGAACGCGCGCCGGTCCTCGTCCATCAGCGGATTGCCCGCCCAGGCCTCGGGGATCATCAGCATCATCGCGTGGGCGAGCGAGTAGCCGCCCATCACCAGCAGCTCGAGCGCGTTGTCGAACGAGGCCGAATCCGACTGTCCGTCGTAGATCAGCGGCCACAGCTTCGGCAGATCCTCGCCGAGCACCTTCGACGCGATCCCGCCCTCGCGGGCACGCATCCAGTTGAAGTTGCCGCGCAGCGTGTTGATCTCGCCGTTGTGGCTGACGAAGCGGAACGGATGCGCGAGATCCCAGGTCGGGAACGTGTTGGTCGAGAATCGCTGGTGAACCATCGCCAGCGCCGAGACCATCGTCGGGTCGTGCAGGTCGAGGTAGTACTCGCCGACCTGGTGCGCGAGCAGCATGCCCTTGTAGACGATCGTGCGCGTCGACATCGACGGCACGTAGAACTCCTTGCCGTGCCTCAGGCGGAGGTTCTGGATGGCGTGGCCGGCGCCCTTGCGGATCACGTAGAGCTTGCGTTCCAGCGCGTCCTGGTCCATGTCGCGCGAACCGCGGCCGATGAAGACCTGGCGGATGACCGGCTCGACCTCCTTGGTCCGCGCGGACAGACCCGAGTTGTCGGTCGGGACGTCGCGCCAGCCGAGCAGCACCTGGCCCTCGGCGTGGATCGCGCGCTCGATTTCCTGCTCGCAGGCCATCCGCGACGCAGGCTCCTGCGGCAGGAACACCATCCCGGCCCCGTACTGGCCGATGGCCGGCAGGGTGATGCCGAGCTTGCCGCAGGCGCGGCGCAGGAACGCGTCGGGCATCTGCAGCAGGATGCCCGCCCCGTCGCCCTGCAGCGGATCCGCGCCGGTCGCACCGCGGTGGGTCAGGTTCTCGAGGATCGACAGGCCCTGGGTGATGATGGCGTGGGTCTTCCGCCCCTTGATGTGGGCGACGAAGCCGAGGCCGCAGGCGTCGTGCTCCCGTGCCGGATCGTAGAGCCCCTGCGCCGCCGGGGGAAAGGAAAGGCCGGAAGTTGCTGACGGATGATCCACGATGACCTCGTTGCGATCGAGCGGCCCGGAAGCCTCGGCGCCGGACTGCGGAGGAGGCGAGCCTGGCAAGAAACCTCGGGCGAAACCCATCTATGCTACGCGGGATGCTGCAATGCGGCAAGGCAGAACCGGGACGCGGGATCGCCGTGGCCCAAGGCGACCGGCTGCACCGGCATGCAACATGCATATGGCTTGAATGCCGCCATTCCGCCGGAAACACTTGCACCGGCCAGCTTGTTAGGCTTTAATCTGAACAAAATCACCTAGATCGTTGTTGCAGCGTCTAATTCAACCTGGGTGAATCGACATCTTTAGGACAACATCATCAGGAATCCGAACATGC
>DATGDG010000199.1:0-5199 GCA_035311025.1 Casimicrobiaceae bacterium | reverse complement strand
CGTCCGGGGCGAAACGCCGCGTACGACCGCCACCGAGGCGGTCGAAGCCGAGGTAGATCACGGGCGTCGTGAAGAGCGTCAGGAGCTGGCTTACGATCAGCCCGCCGAAGATGGCGAGCCCGAGCGGCCGCCGCAGCTCGGCGCCGACGCCGAAGGAGAGCATGAGCGGGACCGCCGCAAACAACGCGGCGAGCGTCGTCATGAGAATCGGACGCAGGCGCAGCAGCGCCGCGCGATGAATGGCGTCGCGCGCAGAAAGACCGTCGTTGCGTTCGGCGTCGATCGCGAAGTCGATCATCATGATCGCGTTCTTCTTGACGATGCCGATCAGCAGGATGATGCCGATGATGCCGATCACGCCCAGGTCGTTGCCGGTCACGATCAGCGCGAGCAGCGCACCGACGCCTGCCGAAGGCAGCGTCGAGAGTATGGTCAGCGGGTGAACGTAGCTCTCGTAGAGCACGCCGAGCACGATGTAGACGCACGCGACCGCGGCGAGGATCAGCCACAGTTCGTTGACCAGCGACTTCTCGTACGCGCCCGAGGCGCCGAGGAAGGTCAGCGTGATCGTCGACGGGAGGGCGATGTCGCGGGCGGCCTGGCGGATCGCGTCGACCGCCTGTCCGAGCGCGACGCCGGGCGCGGTGTCGAAGTTCAGCGTGCTCGCCGGGTACTGCCCGACGTGGGTGATCTGCAGCGGGGCGGGCTGCTCGGTGATGGTTGCGAAGGCCGAAAGCGGCGTCGGCCGACCGCTGCTCGAGATCAGGTTCAGCTTGCCGATGCCTTCGGCGTTCGTCGCCAGCCCCGGCTGCGACTCGAGGATCACGCGGTACTGATTGGTGTCGGTGAAGATCGTCGAGACGATGCGCTGGCCGAACGCGCTGTAGAGTGCGTCGTCGATCGCGCTTGCCGTGATGCCGAGACGCGAAGCGGTGTCGCGGTCGACGTCGACGTAGCTCGCAAGACCCTGCGCCCCGGCGTCGCTGCCGACATTGCGCAGCTGCGGCGCGTCGCGCAGCCGGGCGATCAGCTTGCCCATCCACTGCGTGATCTGCTCGCCATTGACGCCTTCCAGCGATGCGCGGTATTCGGTCGGGCCGGTCTCGGCGTCGATCGTCAGGTCCTGCGTGGGCTGCAGGTACAGCGTCGCGCCGGGCACCGCCCTCACCCGGTCGCGCAGGCGGTCCATGACCTGCTGCTGGTCGCCGTGCGATGGCTTCAGGTTGATCAGCATGCTGCCGGTCTGCAGCATCGTGTTGTTGGCTGCATCGACCCCGACGATCGAGCTCAGGCTCTCCACCGCAGGGTCGGCGAGGATCACGCGCGCGGCCCGGCCCTGCAGCTCGGCCATCCGCGCGTACGAGACGTCCTGTGCCGCGTCGATGCGCGCCTGCAGCTGGCCCGTGTCCTGGGTCGGGAACAGGCCCTTGGGAATCACGACGTAGAGCAGCGCGGTCAGCACGAAGGTCGCGAGCGCGACCATCAGTGTGATCCCCTGGTGGTCGAGGACCCGGACCAGCATCCGGTCGTAGCCGCGCGTCACTCCGGCGAACAGCGCCCGGGTGCGCGTGGCCAGGCTGGCGGCATCGCGCTCCCCTCCGCGAGGCCTCAACCAGCGCGCCGACATCGTCGGCACCAGCGTCAGCGAGACGATCGCCGAAATCAGGATCGTGATCGCCAGCGTCACCGCGAACTCGCGGAACAGGCGGCCGACCACGTCGCTCATGAACAGCAGCGGGATCAGTACCGCGACCAGCGAGATCGTGAGCGAGATGATGGTGAAGCCGATCTGCGACGCGCCCTTCAGCGCGGCGCGCATCGGCGGCTCGCCGTCCTCGATGTGGCGCGCGATGTTCTCGATCATCACGATCGCGTCGTCGACGACGAAACCGGTCGCGATCGTCAGCGCCATCAGGCTCAGGTTGTTCAGGCTGTAGCCCAGCAGGTACATCAGCCCGAAGCTGCCGATCAGCGAGATCGGCACGGCGACGCTGGCGATCACCGTCGCCCGCACGCTGCCGAGAAAGGCGAAGATCACCAGCACGACCAGCGCCACTGCCAGCAGCAGCTCCTTCTCGACGTCGTCGACCGACGCGCGGATCCCGGTCGTGCGGTCCGACAGCAGCTCGACCCTGAGCGAGGCCGGCAGCCCCGCCTGCAACGACGGCAGCTGCCGCTTGATCGCGTCGACGGTGGCGATCACGTTGGCGCCCGGCTGGCGCTGCACGTTCACGATGATCGCGGGAATCAGCGCCGTTGCGGCGCCGCCGCGACATTCGGGGGCAGACGCCGCAGTGCGGCACTGCACGCCGGCCCAGGCGCCGAGCTGGTTGTTCTCGGCGGCCTCGACCACGTTGGCGACGCTGTCCATGCGCACCGGCGCACCGTTCCGGTACGCGACGATCAGCCGGCGGTAGTCGTCGGCCGTCAGGAGCTGGTCGTTCGAGTTGATCGCATAGGCGCGCTTGGGTCCGTCGAAACTCCCCTTGGCGCCATTCGAGTTCGCCGCGCTGATCGCAGTACGCAGGGTGTCCAGCCCGATGCCGTACGACGCCAGCGCCTGCGTGTCGGCCTGGATGCGCACCGCCGGCCGCTGCCCGCCCGACAGCGACACGAGTCCGACGCCCGAGACCTGGCTGATCTTCTGCGCGAGCCGCGTGTTGACCAGGTTCTGCACGTCGGTGAGCGGCATGGCGTCGGAGCTGACGGCGAGCGTCAGCACCGGCGCGTCGGCGGGATTCACCTTGGCATACACGGGCGGCGTCGGCAGGTCGGCCGGCAGCAGCGAGCCGCTGGCATTGATCGCGGCCTGGACCTCCTGCTCGGCGACGTCGAGCGAGAGCTTGAGCGAGAACTGCAGCGTGATCACCGACACGCCCGCAGCGCTGGTCGAGCTCATGCGGTCGAGCCCGGACATCTGTCCGAACTGGCTCTCGAGCGGCGCCGTGACCGTGTTGCTCATCACGTCCGGGCTGGCGCCCGGATACAACGTCTGCACACGGATCGTCGGGTAATCGACCTGGGGCAGCGCCGACAGCGGCAGGAACCTGAAGCCCACCAGGCCGGCGAGCACGATCGCCAGCATCAGCAGCGACGTCGCGACCGGACGTTCGATGAAGGGACGGGATGGACTCACGGCCCGCGCCCCCTCTTCCGCACTTCCGTCACTTCGCGGCGTCCGCCGGCCGATCGGCGCTGGTCCGCACGCGCGCGCCGTCCTTGAGCCGATCGCCACCCTCGGTGACCACCTCCTCGCCGAGCGCCAGGCCCTTGGTGATCGCGACGTCATTGACGCCGGAAACGCCGGCGGTCACGTTGCGCAGCGTCACCGTATGGTCGGCCTTGACGACGTAGACGAAGTCCCCGCTCGGGCCGTGCCGAAGCGCGATCACCGGGACGACCACCGCGCCGTCGATCGTGCGCAGCAGCAGGCGCACGTTGACGAACTGGTTCGGGAACAGTGCGCCGCTGGTGTTCGCGAAGCGCGCCTTGGCCCTGATCGTGCCGGTCTGGGTGTCGATCTGGTTGTCCAGGGTCAGGAAGGTGCCCGTCTCGAGCTCGCGCGTGCGCGCGCTGTCCCACGCCGTCACCGGCAGGATCGCTCCCGCAGCCGTGCGTTCCCTGACGTCGGGGACGCGGTCCTGGGGAATCGAGAACTGGACGTCGATCGGCGAGACCTGGGTGATCGTCGCAACCCCGTTCGCATTCCCGGCGGCGATGTAGTTCCCGGCGTCGATCGGTCGCAGGCCGACGCGTCCGGCGACCGGCGCGACGATTCGCGTCCACTGCAGGTTGAGACCCGCGCTCTCCTCATTGGCGCGATCCAGCGTCACCGTGCCGGCCAGCTGCTTGACCAGCGCATCCTGCGTGTCGACGAGCTGTCGTGCGATCGAATCCTCGGCAAGCAGCGCGCGATAGCGCTCGAGCAGCACGCGCGCAGCATCGAGTTGCGCCTCGTCGCGGACGCGGGCGCCGACCGCCTGGTCGAGTGCGATCTGGAAAGGCTTCGGGTCGATCGTCGCCAGGACCTGGCCCTTCTGCACGAGCTGTCCTTCCTTGTACAGCACCTGGGTGATCACGCCCGAGACTTGCGGCGTCACCGTCACGCTTCCTGGAGAGAGCACGGTTCCAAGCGCTTCGATGATCACCGGAATGTCGGCATGCCGCGCGATCGCGACACCGACCGTGCTCGGCGGCGCGCCGCGACCGCCGGGGCCGCCCGGCGGCCCGAAGCCGCCCGGCGTGGTCCCGGGCGCGCGGTGCGTCAGATACCAGGCCAGGCCGGCGAGGGCCGCCAGCGCGACGACTGAGACGACGCTGCCCAGGCGTCGGCCACGCCCGCTGCCGGCGTTCCGCACGCCGGTCGCAGGCGTGTCCTGGGGGGATGAGGATGGGTGTTCCATGGGTGACGTCCTGTGGGTCGGCCTCCCGCGTGACGAGGAGTCCATACGGACCCGCTTCGACCGTCACAGCGCGCCGCGATGCTTCGATCGTGGGTCCTGCAAATCATCGAACCGGGGTTTATGGGGATTGCGCTGGCGCAACGAATGAACTCGAACCTGCAGACCCGCATGCATCGGGCCGACGACCAAGCGGTGCCGGTGCTGCCGACCGGTACCGCCCGGCAGGGACCCCCGGAATCCTCGCCGATAACGCGATGGCCCGGATGACCGAATTGCAAGCAATCATTTCATGCGCCGCCCTGGACCGCGTTGCCGGCAGCGACCCACGCGCCCAGACCGCCCAGCAACGGGCGCGCACGCCGCAGTCCCTTGCGCATCAGCAGCTGCGCGCCCCGCCGCGACGATGCCTCGTTCGGGCATTCGCAGTAGAGGACGATGTCGCGGTCGTCGGGAAAGTCGTCGCGTGTCGCGATCTCGTCGAGGTCGAGCAGGATCGCGCCGGGAATGTGCCCGCGTTCGGCCTGCGCGATCTTCGAGCCCACGTCGATGACCGTCGGCGGTGATCCGCCGGCCAGGGCCTCGCGCAGCTCGTCGACCGAGATCATCGCGCCCTCGAGCAGGCGCGCCATGCGCCAGCGCTGCAGCGCCTTGACCGCGACGTACGCGGCAAACAGCACCGCTGCGACCAGCGCCGCCGCGGCCACGTGCTGCTCCGTCCAGGCGAGCGCGACGTCGATCTGCCGCGCGAAAATCGCGCCGGTGGCCATCGCGGCGCCGACCCACAACGCAGCGCTCC
>DATGDG010000198.1:0-3700 GCA_035311025.1 Casimicrobiaceae bacterium | reverse complement strand
TGCTCGACGAGAAGCTCGGCCAGTTCGACCTGGCGCGCCTGGCCCGCGTGCTCGACGCCGGCCGCGACTACCAGTTCGGCTACCTCGGCCTGCAGACGCTCTACGACCGCGACTTCCTGATCGACCAGCACGACGCGCACTGGAACCAGGGCCGCCGGTTCGAGCTGCCGCAGTGCTTCTTCATGCGCGTCGCCATGGGCCTCGCGCTGAACGAGGTCGACCGCGAGGCGCGGGCCATCGAGTTCTACGACGTGCTGTCCACGTTCGACTTCATGTCGAGCACGCCGACGCTGTTCAACTCGGGCACCCACCGCTCGCAGCTGTCGTCGTGCTACCTGACGACGGTGTCCGACGACCTCGACGGCATCTACGAGGCGATCAAGGAGAACGCGCTGCTGTCCAAGTTCGCCGGCGGGCTCGGCAACGACTGGACCAACGTCCGCGCGATGGGCTCGCACATCAAGGGCACCAACGGCAAGAGCCAGGGCGTGGTGCCCTTCCTCAAGGTCGTCAATGACACCGCGGTGGCGGTCAACCAGGGCGGCAAGCGCAAGGGCGCCGTGTGCACCTATCTCGAGACCTGGCACCTCGACATCGAGGAGTTCCTCGAACTGCGCAAGAACACCGGCGACGACCGCCGCCGCACCCACGACATGAACACGGCAAACTGGATTCCCGACCTGTTCATGAAGCGCGTGATCGAGGGCGGCGACTGGACCCTGTTCTCGCCCTCCGACGTTCCCGAACTGCACGACAAGTGGGGCCGCGCGTTCGAGGAAGCCTACGTCCGCTACGAGGACAAGGCGGCGCGCGGCGAGCTCAAGCTGCACAAGAAGATCCCCGCCGTCCAGCTGTGGCGCAAGATGCTGTCGATGCTGTTCGAGACCGGGCATCCGTGGATCACCTTCAAGGACGCCTGCAACGTGCGCTCGCCGCAGCAGCACGTCGGCACCGTCCACAGCAGCAACCTGTGCACCGAGATCACGCTCAACACCAGCGAGACCGAGATCGCCGTGTGCAACCTGGGCTCGGTCAACCTGCTCGCGCACATGAAGCAGGCGGATGGCGGCTGGATGCTCGACCAGGAGAAGCTGAAGCGCACGATCACCACCGCGATGCGGATGCTCGACAACGTGATCGACATCAACTACTACGCGGTGACCAAGGCGCGCAACTCGAACCTCCGGCACCGCCCGGTGGGCCTGGGCATCATGGGTTTCCAGGACTGCCTGCACCTGATGCGCGTGCCCTATGCCTCCGATGCCGCGCTGGCCTTCGCCGACGCGTCGATGGAAGCGGTCTGCTACCACGCGTACTGGGCATCGACCGAACTCGCCGAGGAACGCGGCCGCTACGCGTCGTACCGGGGCAGCCTGTGGGACCGCGGCATCATGCCGCCCGACACGCTGAAGCTGCTGCGCGACGAACGCGGCGGCTACGTCGACATCGACGAGTCGTCGACGATGGACTGGGACGCACTGCGGGAACGCATCTCCGTCCACGGCATGCGCAATTCCAACTGCGTGGCGATCGCACCCACCGCGACGATATCGAACATCATCGGCGTCGCCGCGTCGATCGAGCCCGAGTACCAGAACATCTACGTCAAGTCGAACCTTTCGGGCGAGTTCACCGTGGTCAACGAGCAGCTGGTCCGCGACCTGAAGGCGCTCGACCTGTGGGACGACGTGATGGTCGCCGACCTCAAATATTTCGACGGCTCGCTGTCGCGCATCGACCGCGTCCCGGCCGAGATGCGCCAGCTCTACGCGACGGCGTTCGAAGTCGAGCCGGCGTGGATCGTCGAGGCGGGCGCGCGACGCCAGAAGTGGATCGACCAGGCGCAGAGCCTCAACATCTACATGGCCGGTGCCTCGGGCAAGAAGCTCGACGACACCTACAAGCTGGCGTGGAAGCGCGGGCTCAAGACGACGTACTACCTGCGCACGCTCGCGGCGACCTCGGCCGAGAAGTCGACCGGGCGCGGCGGCGAGCTGAACGCGGTACCCGAGGGTGGCGCGAAAGGCGCGGCCGCGGCAACCCCGTCCGGACGCGCGGCCGCCGAGCCTGTCGCCGGACCGAAGTTCTGCGCGCTCGACGATCCGACCTGCGAGGCGTGCCAGTGACGGTGGCCATCGCCGAACGAGGGATGCCGATGACCGGCGCCGTTCACGTCCTGGGAAGCCGCAAGCGGTGAACGCGGCGGGACTTGCGATCCGGCCTGCGCCTGCACCGGCGCAGGCGGAGGTCTCCCACCGCGAAGGCGTACAGGTCATCGAGTCGCGTCCGGGCATTCGCCAGGTGTTGCTGGTGACGAGCGTCGAGACCGCAAGGCCCGTGGGTAATGTCGTCGTGGTGCTCGGCAGCGGCGGCGGCGGTCTCGCCCGCAACCCGGCAGACGGCGTGATGCGCGTGCAAGGCGGCTTCGCGGCGTGGCAGCAGCGGCGACTCGCCGAGGCGATCGGCGGCGCCGTCGTCGCGCTGTCGCCGCCGACCGACCAGCCGGTGATGGATCTCGACTGGCGGCTGTCGGCCGCGCACGTCGCCGACCTGCGCGCAGCCGTCGCGTGGTCGCGCCAGCGCTGGCCGGAGGCGGCCGTGTGGATGCTGGGATTCGAGAGCGGCGGGATGTCGGCGGCCGTTGCGGCCGCAAGCATCGAGGACACCGCGGGTGCCGTCCTGATCGGCGCGCCCGAGGAGGCCAGCGCACAGCAGCCCGCCTCCGAGCGCACGCGCATGCTGGTGATCCTCCACGGGAGTGGCGCTGCGAGCGGCATCTCGCAGGCGGTGACCCCGGGACGAATGGGCCACCGGACGTGGCTGCGCATCGAGGACGAGCGTCAGGCGCACATGGCCACGCCGGACGATCGGGCCGCCGCGGGCAGATGCCCGTTCGGTGGCAGGGAAACGCAAGTGGTGGACGCGGTCGCCGGGTGGATCGTCACCGGCACGGCGCCCAAGGCAATTCGGTGAACCGGTGGAGCGACAGCAGCGATGGCCCGCGAGAGCATCGCGCGGCGATACCGGGAGGATGGACCCCGCGCGGACCCAGACAGGACGCGAAGTTGGCGTGGACGCGCCAGGGACCAGCAAGACCGATGGGGCCGGAAACGGCTCGATGCAACTGAACTGGGGGCGCGCGGAATGCGGCGGAAATCGGCATCGAGCCATCGCGCGCCAATTTTTTCCCAGGGTCTCGTCCATCTGTCGCCCACTTCGCGAATGGAGGTCCATGTTGGCCCGATACGAGTACGCACCCCGCCACATCGTGGAAGCAAGGTATCTCGGTGACTACAAGGTCTGGCTGGAGTTCAACGACGGCCGCAAGGGGGTCGTCGATCTCTCCGACGAGTTGCACGGCGAGGATCTCGAGCCGCTGCGCGACCGCGACCGCTTTTCGCAGTTTTACCTGGACTATGGACTCGCCTCCATCGCCTGGCTCGACGGCCAGGATTTCGAACCGGAATTCCTTTACGACAGGCTGAGCGCGATGAACTGACGGGTCCGGGCCGGTGGACGGGTCCGCTCGAACGGACCCTGTTCATCTTCGTTTCGATACGTAGATTCGACCGCAATACGAGAACGAGCTTCGGAGATTGCTGCCATGCTGAGTTTCGACGACGATTTCGCTGCCGCGCCCGCCGCGCCCAAGGTCGCGCCGCCCACGCCGGAGACCATTCGCGCGCAGGTGACGGGCGGC
>DATGDG010000197.1:0-4460 GCA_035311025.1 Casimicrobiaceae bacterium | reverse complement strand
ATTTGACGTCGTTGTAGTAGCCGCCCTTGCGCGGATAGCTCATCACTTTCGGGATCGGCAGCGCCTCGATCGTCTCGTCGAGCGCGTCCTGCAGGCTGCGCGCCAGCGGTTGTCCTTTCGCGAGACGTCGCAAGTAGACGTAGTCTGCCCTGCCGTCTGAGGCGACGTATCGCCGGTCGGGGCCGTCGGTGGCTTCGTGCGATGCCGTCGCGAGGTGAGCGCGGCCGATGGCTGCGAGTTTCTTGCGCAATGCCTCGGTCGGCTGACCGCCGGCATCGAACGCGACCTTCGCCGGCATCAGCTTGTCGACGATCTCCGAGTCGGGCGCGACGCTGCGCACGTCGGTGATCGACACCGCCAAGCGCCTGGGTGTGGCGAAGGGCATGGCGACGGCACCAGCGCCGAGGAAGTCGCCGCGGCGCAGCGCCGACGTGATGCCGTCGGCGAACGCGGCACCCAGCACCTTGAGCGCCTTGGGCGGAAGTTCCTCGGTGAACAGCTCGACGAGCAGCGTCGCGGTCGGGGCCGTCATGCTGCGCGGATCCGCAGGTGGTCGGGCAGCATCGGGAATCCCAGCGCTTCGCGCGACTCGACGTAGGCCTGCGCGACCAGGCGCGAGAGGTTGCGGATGCGCCCGATGTACGCCGCACGCTCGGTGACCGAAATCGCGCCGCGGGCATCGAGAAGATTGAACGTGTGCGCGGCCTTGAGGATCATTTCGTAGCCGGGCAGCGGCAGCTTCGCTTCGAGCAGGCGCTTCGCCTCCGACTCGAAGAATGCGAACTGCCCGGCGAGCGCCGGCGCGTTCGACTGCTCGAAGTTGTAGGTCGACTGCTCGACCTCGTTCTGCAGGTAGACGTCGCGGTAGGTGAGCGAGCGCTCGATCGCATTTTCCTTCCACGTCGCCCAGACCAGGTCGAAGACGTTGTCCTTGCCCTGCAGGTACATCGCCAGCCGTTCGAGGCCGTAGGTGATCTCGCCGGTGATGGGGTTGCAGTCGAGGCCGCCGACCTGCTGGAAATAGGTGAACTGCGTCACCTCCATGCCGTTCAGCCAGACCTCCCAGCCGAGACCCCAGGCGCCCAGCGTCGGGTTCTCCCAGTCGTCCTCGACGAAGCGGACGTCGTTCCGGGTGAGATCGAAGCCCAGCGCTTCGAGCGAGCCGAGGTACAGGTCGAGGATGTCCGCCGGTGCGGGTTTGAGCACGACCTGGTACTGGTAGTAGTGCTGCAGGCGGTTCGGGTTCTCGCCGTAGCGGCCGTCCTTGGGGCGACGCGAAGGCTGCACGTACGCGGCGCGCCAAGGCTCGGGGCCCAGCGCGCGCAGGAACGTCGCCGTGTGCGACGTGCCGGCGCCGACCTCCATGTCGTAGGGCTGGAGCAGGGCGCAGCCCTGGCGGTCCCAGTAAGCCTGGAGGGCGAGGATCAGTTGCTGGATCGTCGGCATCGATGTCGGTCGGGCTTGCGTCCGGTGGCGGAGCGTCTGCAAAATCCGCAGATTTTACCGGGATTCCCGCAGTGCGCCGGTGCCGTCCTGCGCGCGGACATCAGCGGCGCCCCAGCCGAACGACCAGGATCGGCGCGGCAACCAGCGCGATCGAGAGCGCGAGCACCAGCGCGTCGCCGAAGCGCAGGTAGGGGGTTTCGCCCTCGCGTCCTGCAACGTTCACCTCGAGGACGCCGGTCTTGAACCACGGCAGCTCCCCGAACGTGCGGCCGTCGGGGCCGATCGCGGACGTGATGCCGGTGTTGGTGGCGCGCAGCATCGGTCGGGCGAACTCGACTGCGCGCATCGCCGCGATCTGGTCGTGCTGCTGCGCGGCGATCGAATGCCCGTACCACGCGTCGTTGGTGACGTTGACGAGCATCCCGGCGCGCCGCGCCGCCGGGATCAGTTCGCTTCCGAATGCGTCCTCGTAGCAGATGTCGACGGCGACCTTCTGGCCGGCGACCTCGAGGGGAGGCTGGTACGCCGGCCCGCGCGCCTGGTCGGCCAGCGGAATCGCAAGCACCGAGCGGATGATCCAGCCGAACAGCGGCTCGAGCGGGATCGTCTCGCCGAACGGCACCAGGTGGTGCTTGCGGTAGAACTGCGGGTCGCCCGCGCCCAGCGTGACGACGGTATTGAAGTAGCGCGGCGTGCCGCCAGGCAGGGGCGGCAATTCGGTGAACAGCCCGAGCAGCACGTCGCCGTCGCGCGCCATCGCCGTACGGATGAGTGAGAGCAGGACGTCGTCGGGCACCTGGTCGGAGAACACCGGAAACGCCGACTCGGGCAGGACGACCAGTCGGCCGCGGCTCGAATCGACCAGGCGCAGGTAGCGGTCGAAGGTCGCGTCCCTGAATCCCGGATCGAATTTTTCCTCCTGCACGATGTTGCCCTGGACCAGCGATACCGCGACGGGGACGCCGGCGGGTCTCGTCCATTCGATGCGCGCCAGGGCGATCCCGGCCCCCGCGAGCGCGAGGATTCCGCTTGCGGCAAGCGCGATCTCGCGCCTTGCACCGCGCGCAAGCGCCGCGGCGATCTCGACGATCAGCGCTGCGCAAAGCGCCATCGCGAGCGACACCAGGAACACGCCGCCGACCGGCGCGTAGCCGAGCAGGAATCCGCCCGGCACCTGCGCGTAGCCGACGGTAAGCCACGGAAATCCGGTGAAGACGTAGCCGCGCAACCATTCGGCGAGCGTGAAGGCGCCGGCGGCGACCAGCAGGCGGACGAACGACTGTCGTCGCGTGAAGCGGACGGCGACCCAGCCCGCGGCCGCGGGCCACAGCGCGAGGTATGCGACGAGGACCGCGATCGCGATCGCCGCGAGTGGCGCGGGCATGCCGCCGAAGGACTGGATCGCGATGTACAGCCAGGAAGCGCCGGCCCCGAAGAGCCCGAGGCCGAATGCAAAGCCGGCGCCCGCCGCGTCGCGCGGGGAGGCCGCGCCGTGCCATTGCCAGAACAGGACGACGAGCGTGGCCAGCGGCAGCGCCGAGAGTCCGAAAGGCGCGAATCCGAAGACCGTCGCCGCACCCGCTGCCGCGGCCAGGCAGAGCGACAGTGCCCGCGCGAGCGTCATCGCCGCGCGCTCAACCGCTATCGTCGTCGTCGGAGGGCGCGGGCGCGACGCGCTCGACGTGCAGCGTGTAGAGTCGGCGGCTGTCGGCGCGCAGCACGCGGAACCGGAATCCGCCGACGGTCGTCGCCTCGCCGCGCTTGGGCAGTCGTCCGAAGGATTTCAGCAGCAGACCGCCGACCGTGTCGAACTCCTCGTCCTCGAAGTCGGTGCCGAACTGCGCATTGAAGTCGCCGATCTCGGTCTGCGCCTTGACCCGGAAATGGCCGTTGGCTTCCGGGATGATGTTGTCTTCGCTCTCGTCGAAATCATACTCGTCCTCGATGTCGCCGACGATCTGCTCGAGCACGTCCTCGATCGTCACCAGCCCGGAAACGCCGCCGTACTCGTCGACGACGATCGCGATGTGGTTGCGATTGGCGCGGAACTCGCGCAGCAGCACGTTCAGGCGCTTCGACTCGGGGACGAACACCGCGGGACGCAGCGTCTCGCGCAGGTTGAACGCCTCGGGGTTGGCATAGTAGTTGAGCAGCTCCTTGGCGAGCAGGATTCCGACGACGTCGTCCTTGGATTCGCCGATCACCGGGAAGCGCGAATGCTTGGTGTCGAGGATCAGCTCGATGAAATCGGGTGGATTGTCGTCGATCGAGACGCAATCCATCTGCGCGCGCGGAATCATGATGTCCCGCACCGTCGTCTCGGACACCGACAGCACGCCCTCGATCATCGACAGCGCATCTGCATCGAGCAGCCTGCGCTCGAACGCGCCGCGCAGCAGATCGAGGAGCTGCTCGCGGTCCTCGGGTTCCCGGGTCAGGAATGCCGACAGGCGCTCGAGCAGCGTCGGCTTGTCCTCGGGGGCGCCGTGGACCGCCATCAGGCGCGGCCCCTTTCGCCCGCGTAGGGATCGCGGTAGCCCAGGCTGGCGAGCAGGACCCGCTCGCGTGCCTCCATGCGCGCCGCGTCGTCGTCGCGCTCGTGATCGTAACCCTGCAGGTGCAGCATGCCGTGGATCACCAGGTGCGCGTAATGCGCCGTGAGGCTCTTGCGCTGCGCCTGCGCCTCCCTCTGAACCACCGGCGCGCACAGCACGATGTCGCCCGCAAGCGACGCCACGTCATCGTACACGAAGGTGAGGACGTTCGTCGCGCGGTCCAGGCCGCGGTAGCGGTAGTTGAGCAGCCGCGCCTCGCGGGCCCCGACGAAGCGCAGCGTGACGCTTGCCGGACGCTCGAGCGCGGCCTGCATCCATCGCCGCAGCGTGCGCCGCCGCGGCAGCGGCGCCGGGTCGACCATCCACTGGATCGCGAGCTCGAGCTCGGGCTCTCCCCTCCTGCCCCCTCGCGGGGACAGGGGGGGAGTGCGGGGCGCACTACCCGGCCGCATCGCGGTC
>DATGDG010000196.1:0-2416 GCA_035311025.1 Casimicrobiaceae bacterium | reverse complement strand
GCGCGGCCCTCGACGTGCGGCCCGCGGTGACGGGATTTCGCTCCGGACTTCGGCGGCGCAAGGCGCGTCGTCGAGCGGGTCCCGGTGCGGCTGCGCTCGAGGACAGCGCCAACCCAACGCGGCTGACGGGCTCGCTTGCCGCCCCCACCCGCTTCACGACGACTGCGCCGCAGGCGTCCTTCGCGAAATTCCCCCACCGCGTGCCAATCGATGCGTCGGCGTGAAGCTGGACATCGGATTGGCACCAACGTGTCCGGGGCGGCGGGACGGGGCGCGGCGAGCGCGAGTGTGCGCGACGGCTGTCACGGGTGGCGCGGCAAGCGAGCCCGACAGGAACATATGCAGCAGGATGTCCTCGAGCGATGCCGCGCCGGGACCCGTAAGCCGGCGTTTGCGCACTTCGAGCGCGCAGACGCGCCCCGGCCGGCTACCCATGGCACCGGTGCGCGCCGTCGGACGAAGAGGCAAGGAAAACGTGGTGCGTCCCGGGTGTTGTGCCCCGGGGTAGGCGTGCCGTCAGCGCAGGTACTTGCCGAACCAGTCGAGCATCCGCTTCCAGCCGTCTTCGGCAGGACCCTTCCGGTAGCTCGGCCGGTAGTCGGCGAGGAAGCCGTGCGGGGTCTCCGGATAGGTGACGATCTCCGCAGTCTTGCCTGCGGCTTTCATCGCCTCGCCGATCCTGGCGGTCGTGTCGTTCGGGA
Organism: Casimicrobiaceae bacterium; assembly: GCA_035311025.1. Lineage (GTDB taxonomy): Bacteria > Pseudomonadota > Gammaproteobacteria > Burkholderiales > Casimicrobiaceae > VBCG01. Next base: position 1,715 of record DATGDG010000196.1, on the reverse strand, counting down.
TCCCGGGATCGTCGCCGCCGTAGAGGCCGAGCACCTTGGCCTCGATCCGCGGCACGATGTCGAGCGCCGTCATGTCCCCTTCGCGGTAGGCGCGCGCAACCGGGCCGTACCAGGGGACCGCCGCCTTGAGCGCGGGATTGTGCCCCGCGTACATCCACACGATCCGCCCGCCCCAGCAGAACCCGGTAATTCCGAGCCTGGCCACGTCGGCCTTGCCCGTCGACCTGGCGTAGCGGACCGCCGCGTCGAGGTCGCCCATCACCTGCGCATCGGCGACCTTGCTGACGATGTCGCGGATCAGCGCGCCGGTGTCGGAGATCTTCGTCGCGTCGCCCTGGCGCGCGTAGAGGTCGGGCGCGATCGCGAAATAGCCTGCTTCGGCAAGCCGGCGGCAAACCGCCTTGATCCAGTCGTGGACACCGAAGATCTCCTGCACGACCAGCACCGTCGGGAACGGGCCGTCGCCCGGCGGCAGCGCGCGATAGGCGGACATCTCGCCATCGGCGACCGGCATGGTCACGACGGCTGCATCGACGGTCATCGTCTCAGTCCCTGTTGTCGCGCTCGTGAACGACCTCGCCGCCGACGAGCGTCCAGCGCACGGCGCCGATGACTTCAAGCCCGAGGAACGGCGTGTTCTTGCCCTGGCTCTTCAGAGACTGGCGGCGAACGGTCCATGCCTGCTCGGGATCGAACACGCAGATGTCGGCCGCGGCCCCGGCGGCGAGCGTCGCCTGGCCCATCCCGATCACTGCAGCCGGAGCGCGGGTGATCCGGTCGATCGCCTCGGGAACCGGCACGCGGTCCTCGGCGGCCCACTTGAGGGTCAGGGGCAGCAGCAGCTCCAGTCCGGTCGCGCCCGTCTCGGCTTCGCCGAACGGGACCTGCTTGCCGTCGTCGTCGACCGGCGCGTGGTCCGAGCAGATCGCGTCGATCGTTCCATCGGCAACTGCGGCGCGCAATGCCGCGCGGTCGCGCGTGCCGCGCAGCGGCGGCGTCAGGTTCGCGAGCGGGTCGAACCAGCCGATGTCAACATCGGCGAGGTGCAGGTGGTGGACCGCGACGTCGCAGGTAACGGGCAGCCCCTCTTCCTTGGCCGCCCGGACCATCGCCACGCCGGCGGCCGACGAAATCCGGCACAGGTGCACCGGCACCCCGGACTCGCGCATCAGGGCGAAGATCGTCGCCAACGCGATCGTTTCCGCCGACACCGGGATCGACGGCAGCCCCAGCCTCGTCGCCACTTCGCCGTCGTGCGCGACGCCGCCGCGCGCCAGATAGGCATCCTGCGGGCGCAGCCAGACGCGGTGCCCGAAGGTCGCCGCGTATTGCATCGCGCGCAGCAGCACCTGGCTGTCGACGAGCGGCGCGTCGGCCTGCGAGAACGCGACGCATCCGGCCTCGGCCAGCTCGCTCATCTCGGTCAGCGTGGTGCCCCCGAGTGCGACGGTGAGCGCGCCGACCGGATACACGTGCGCCCGGTTCAACAGACGCGCGCGATGCTTGAGCATTTCGACCAGGCCCGGCTCGTCGAGCGGCGGATCGGTGTCCGGAGGGCACGCGAGGCTCGTCACGCCGCCCGCGACCGCGGCTTCGACTTCGGATTCGAGCGTCGCCTTGTATTCGAAGCCGGGCTCGCGCAAGCGCGCCGAGCAATCGATCAACCCGGGACAGACGACCAAGCCGCGCGCGTCGATCGCACGATGCGCGTGCCA
>DATGDG010000195.1:0-2759 GCA_035311025.1 Casimicrobiaceae bacterium | reverse complement strand
CATGCGCCGCCCACGCCGCGGGTCCGGGACGCGTTCATCGGGGAAGGAAGGCGGCGCGGCGCGACGGCGCGCAGCCCGGGGCTGCGCGGCCGCCGCGCCGCAACGGGATCAGCCCTGCTTGCGCAGCTTGGTCCAGGATTGCGCTGAAGTCTTCAGCGCTTCGGCGACGGTGGATTTGCCGAGGATCGCGGACTGCCATGCGGTGCCGTTCACCTCGTCCCATTCGCCGAACCACGGGGCGATGACGTCCTTCTTGCGCGCCAGGTGCTGCTGCTTCTCGGCCAGGTCGATGTCGGAGTACTTCTGGTAGGCCGCGCGGATCTCCGGGTCCTGGAACAGCGACTTCACGCCAAAGCCACTGCCGATGTCGAGGAACAGCATCTTCTGGAACGCGTACTTGCCGTCGGCCTTGCCGCCGAACCATTCGATCAGCTTGGCCGCGTTGGCACCACGGGTCTTGTCCTTCGCCGCCTGCGCGGTCATGCCGTGGAAGCGCATCCAGCCGACGGTCGCGTGCGAGCCTTGCGGACCGGCGGGCATCATCGCCTGCCGGACGCGGCCGGCGATCTGCGACTGTGCCGGGTCGTTGAGCGAACGGATCCGGTAGCGCGGGATCAGCCCGAACGCATGGTTACCCGAGGAGAACGCCTTCAGGCCGTTGAGCTCGCCGGTCTCGACGCAGGCCGGCGACACGATCTTGTGCTTGTTGACCGCGTCGACGACCCACTGCATCGCCCCTTGCGCGCCGCGCGCAGGATCGGCCATCACCGCGTTGCCGGCATCGTCGACGAAACGGCCGCCGTGCGAGAACACCAGCGCCGACAGGAACTCCATCAGCCAGGTTTCGCGCGCCATCGACAGCAGCAGCGGATATTCGGAGATCCCGGCCTGCTTCATCTTCTTCGACTGCGCGACGACTTCTTCCCAGGTCTCAGGCGGCTTGGTGAATCCCGCCTTCCTGAGCTTTTCCTCGTCGTAGAAGAAGGCCATGTAGTCCGAGTAATAGGTCAACCCGTACTGGTGCCCCTTGTACCTCATCGACTGGTTGCAGAAATCGTCGACGTCGGCGTCGTACTTCATGATCTCGGGATATCCGTCGACCGGCGCGAGCCAGCCGGCGTCGGCCCATTCGGGGAGCCAGCTGTCCGAGACCCACACGACGTCGACCGGCGCGCCGCCGACGAACTTGGTCACCATCGTGTCGCGGAACTGCGCCCACGGAGCATTGTTGTAGTTGACCGGGATGCCGTATTTCTTCTCGAAAGCCGCGGTGTGGGCCTTCACCGTGTCCACGGCGGCCGACCACGTGTAGTAGTTGAGCGCGTCCGCGGCCTGCGCGCGATTGGCCAGTCCCAGCAATCCCGTACCCGCGAGACCCATTGCTGCGGACGTGCGTAGGAAGCCGCGCCGGCTCGACGGATGCGTCCAGATCCTGCTCATGTGTGTGTCCCTCGACGAAGGCCGCGGTGCGCCTGCCGCGGCGACGATGCCCGGTTGCCCGCCCGGCCGAGGGAAGGATCCCCGCGGCCTCGATCCGGCAGCCCGCCCCGCGCGCCGGCAAGGCGTCGATGCGCGCTGCCTTCGGTGGCGAAGTGCCGTGGCCGGCAGACTAGCATCGCGCGCGATTTATCGTCAAGCGACGACTTGCAGCGCGCAATCGCAAGCCGGGCTGCGGGGGCCGGGCAGCCCTCGGGCGGTGTTCGGGGCGCGTTTGGGTGCGGCTACGGGCGGTCTATGCCCGGGCGCGCGGCAGCAGCGCGGGCAGGCCGGCGAGGAAGCTTCGCACCTGCATCGCGATGACGTCCTCGGGGGTCATCGGATTGGTGTTGCCGTAGATCCGTCGCCGGATCGCGAGGTGGGATACGGCTCCGTGGAGCACCCATCCGATCTCCTGGATCCTCGCCTTGTCGCGCGGCACGCCGAGGCCGAGTTCGGCGGCAGCCTCGGTCACGATGGCCTCGAGCATATTGGCGAGAATGGCCGTGATGTAGGTGGGCGCCATCGCGACGTCGGCGAGCGACGCGTAGAGGAACAGCCGCAGCCAGCGTCGGGTCAGGACGCCTTCGTAGTAGTCGCGGTAGAAGGCGAGCAGGCGGTCCGCGACGGGGCGGTTCCGGTCCTGGAGCTGGGCGATCCAGACCGCCTTGAACGGGCCGGCGATCTCGCTGCGATAGACTTCCTCGATCAGCGCGGCCTTGCTCGGGAAGAAGCTGTAGAGCAGGCGCTGCGACACGCCGCAGACTTCGGCCAGCGCCCGCGTCTGGGCGGTGAGTCCGTATTCGGCGAAGAACTCGCTTGCCTTGGCGAGGATCTGCGCCCGGCGCAGCGCGTGCGGCAGGCGGGTACCCGTGCTGCGTCGGCGGGACGGCTTGGCGCCATCGCGTCGCACCGCCGCCAGCCGATCCGATTTGGCCTGCATCCTCGTCACCCCCTCGAGCGTGGCATTATATCTTCGCTTGACGACTTGGGCGCCGTGATTCAGGCGCCACTTTTGCGGCGCATGCCGTCGACGAGGAGAACGCGATGATCTTCGAGATGCGTACCTACCAGGTGCAGGCAGGCAAGGCGGGCGAGTTCCTGCAGGTCTACCGCGAGTTCGGACTGCACATCATCACCCGCTACGCCACGCTGGCCGGATGCTGGACCACGGAATCCGGGGTGCTCAACTCGATCGTGTTCCTGTGGGGCTACGACGACTTCGCGCACCGCAGCGCGCAGCGCGCGAGGCTCGCCGGGGACGGCGAGTGGCAGGCCTTCGT
>DATGDG010000194.1:0-1600 GCA_035311025.1 Casimicrobiaceae bacterium | reverse complement strand
AGGTAGTCGATGCGCGCGATCCGGCCGCGCAGCCGGTTGGGCAGTTGCGCGATGTCGCCCTCGACATGGCGATCCTCCGGACGCAGGTAGATCCTTACCGGATCACCCGCGGCGTTGCCGTCGGCGCGCAGGATCAGCTCGACCGATCCGACCCTGAACCGCCCGTCGCCGAGCGCCGTGGCCTTCAGCACGTTCACCTTGCCGAGGAAGTCGGCCACGAACGGGGTCGCCGGGCGCTCGTAGACGTCGCTCGGCGAACCGATCTGGTCGATCCCGCCGTGGTTCATCACGACGACGCGATCGGCCATCGACAGCGCTTCCTCCTGGTCGTGCGTGACCATGATGGTCGTCACGCGCAGGCGGCGCTGCAGCAGGCGGATCTCGCCGCGCAGCCGCTCGCGCACCTTGGCGTCGAGCGCCGACAGCGGCTCGTCGAGCAGCAGCAGGCTGGGCGAGGTCGCGAGCGCCCGCGCCAGCGCGACGCGCTGCTGCTGGCCGCCCGACATCTGGCTCGGATACTTGGGACCGGCGTCCGGCAGCCCGACCAGCGTCAGCAGTTCGTTGACGCGTGCCGCGATCTCGGCGCGCCCCTTGCGGCGGTTCACCAGGCCGTAGGCGACGTTCCCGGCGATCGTCAGGTTGGGGAACAGCGCGTACGACTGGAACACGATGCCGTAGTCGCGCGCGGCCGGCGGGGCCGTCGAGATGTCGCGGCCGTTCTGGAAAATCGTGCCGCGCGTCTGCCGCTCGAGGCCGGCGATGATCCGCAGCAGGGTGGTCTTCCCGCACCCGGACGGGCCGAGGAAGCAGACGAGTTCGCCGGGGCGGATGACGAGGTCGATCGACTTGAGCGCGACGAAGTCGCCGAACGCCTTGTGGATCGCCTCGAGGCGCAGCGCCTCGCTGGATGGATTCGGCAGGGAAGCCGCCATGATGCGGGTGTCAAAAGACTCGGGTCAGCTCCAGGCGTGCCGCGGTGCCCGAAGCTGACCCGAGCCCGCTCGCGCGGCGCGCGAGCGGCGGTGGATCACTTGGGTGCAGCCTTAGACTCGTACCGCTTGCTCCACTCGGCGAGGATGCGCTCGCGGTTCTTCGCGGCCCACGCGAAGTCGTTCTTCACGAGCCGGCTGGCGTAGTCGGCCGGGACGTTCGGCAGCGGCTTCGACAGCGCGGGCACGGCGACGATCGCGAAGTTGTTCGCATACAGCGCCATCGCCTCGTCACTGATGGACCAGTCGAGCAGCTTCTGTGCCGCCGCCAGGTTCTTCGTGCCCTTGTGGATTCCGATCGCTTCCAGGTCCCAGCCAAGGCCTTCCTTCGGGAACACGAGGTCGATCGGGGCGCCGCGGGCCTTCTCGCGGTTGGCGCGGTACTCGAAGGAGATGCCGACCACGTACTCGCCGGCGGCCGCGGCCGCGCAGGGACGAGAACCCGAGTGCATGTACTGCGCGATGTTCTCGTGCAGCGCGTCCATGTACTTCCAGCCGTCCGCCTCACCCCACATCTGGAGCCAGGCCGAGACGTCGAAGAAGCCCGTGCCCGACGACGCCGGGTGCGGCATCACGATCTGGCCCTTGTAGACCGGCTTGGTGAGGTCCTT
>DATGDG010000193.1:0-5815 GCA_035311025.1 Casimicrobiaceae bacterium | reverse complement strand
CGACCAAGCACGATTCGTTCGCTGCGTGTTTGGCACCTGAACGTCTGCTATGCCGATATCGCCACCCCTCAAACGCGCCCCGGGGACCTCGACTACAGCCAGCTCGACAACGTCGGCGGGATTGAGACAGAGCCGTCCCCTCTAACAATCGTTGGCTGGGACTGATACCACGGGATAGTCGGGGCGGTGGCGATGGTACCGGTCCACGACCGCCTACACTTGATCACCCCTCACGCCGCCCGCAGCGCGTCGACGATCTTCATCCGCGCGGCGCGCATGGCCGGCAGGAAGCCGCCGACGAACCCCATCGCCAGCGCGAAGGCGAGCGATGCAGCGACGATGCCGGGCGTCAGGGTGAACGAGAACGCGATCTCGGCGAAGGTCTGGAAGTTGGTCGTCGAGATGGTCAGCGCCTGCATCGCGGACGCGCCGACGAGGCCGACGACGCCGCCGATCAGCCCGAGCAGCAGCGCCTCGACCAGGAAGGCCAGCAGGATGGCGCCGCGCGAGAAACCGAGGGCGCGCAGCGTGCCGATCTCGCTGGTCCGCGAGGCCACGCTCGCGTACATCGTGATCGCCGCGCCGATCACCGCGCCGATCGAGAAGATGATCGAGATCCCGGTACCCAGCGTGCTGATGAACTTGGCCAATGCCTGCGACTGGTCAGCGTAGAACTGCTTCTCCCGCTTGGCCTCGAGCGTGAGGCGCGGGTCGCTCTCCAGCGCGGTCCTGACGGCGTCGAAGCGGTCCGGATCGGCGAGCCTGAAGATCACCGACGAGAACGCGGTCCGCCGGAACGCCTGCAGCATCTGCTCGGCGTCGCCCCAGATCTCCGAGTCGAAGCCGGTGTGCCCGGCGTCGAAGACGCCGACGATCGTCCACTCGCGCGATGCGAAGCGCAGGCTCTCGTCGAGCCCGGCGCCGAGAAAACCGGTCGCGATCGAGCGCCCGACGATCACTTCCGACGTGCCGGGCCGGAACATCCGGCCTTCGACCAGCTTGACCTGCGGGCGCAGATCGAGCCCGGCGGCGGTCACCCCGCGGATGACGACGTTGGCGGGCTTGCCGGTCGCCCGCTTGGGCAGGCTGATCAGGACGACCGGCTCCTTGGAGATGAGCCGCCTGCCGTCGGCGGCGACCGCGATGTCCGGCAGACTCTCGATGATGCCCGCCTGCGAGCGGTCGATGCCGCTCTGCACTTCGGTCTGCGATCCGCGGCGGATCACCACGACGTTGTCGTCCTGACCGGTCGACACCAGCGTTTGCCGCAGACCGGCGGCGAGCATCAGCACGCTCGCGAACACGTAGACGACCAACGCCATGCCGCCTGCCGTCAGGGCGGTGGTCAGCCGCCGCGCGAGAAGGTTGCGGGCGATGTAGCCGAGCGGTATCGCCATCGCGTTCAGCCTGTCTTCGGCCCCGATTTTCGCTCGCACTTCACCCGATCGCCCGCAGGCCATCGACGATGCGCACCCGCGCCGCCCGCCACCCCGGCACCACCGCCGCGACGACGCCGATGGCGACCGCCGCGGCGAGCTGGATCGCCATGGTCTGCCGCGACACCCTGAAGCCCGAGAGCAGCGATCCGATCGTCTCGACGAAGGCATGGGCGAGCGGGAACGTCAGGGCGATCCCCAGCAATCCGCCCGCGATCGCAATGCCCAGCGACTCGAGGAAGATCAGCAGCGCGACGAAACCGTTGTTGAATCCCAGTGCCTTCAGCGTCGCGTACTCGCTGTAGCGCTCGCGCGCCGTCATCGCCATCGTGTTCGCCATCACCGCCATGATGATGACGATCACGATGTAGCTCACGGCCTGGATCGCCGCGAGGATCGCCTCGGACATCGCGACGAAACCGAGCTGGAACGCCTTCTCGGTCTCGGTCAGCGTTTCGGCCAGCGAGTTCTCGAACGTCGCGTCGATCGCCTGCGAAACCGCGGCGGCGTCCTCGGGATGTGCGATCGACTCGACGAACACGCCGGTGTTGTCGCCGGCGCGGCCGTAGCGCCGCTTGACGGTCTCGTTCAGGTAATCGTAGTGGAAGAAGAATGTCGACGTGTCGGTCGAAGGCTCGGCGCCGTCGTAGATGCCGCGCAGGTTGAACGTCCACGTTCCGGGATAGATCGTTCCGCGCAGCGGGATCTGGTCGCCGATCTTCCAGCCGAACTTGTCGGCGAGCTTGCGCCCGGCGATCGCGCCGGTGCGATCGGCGAGGAAGGCCTTGCGCTCGTCGCCCGACAGGACGAACTCGGGGTACAGGTCGAGGTAGCTCGCGCCGCTGATCGCGAACTGGGGAAAGAAATTGCGCTCGGTGATGTAGACACCGCCGAACCAGTTGGCCCAGGCGACGCCGGTGACTCCCTGGACCTGGCGGATCTTCTGCCCGTAATTGATCGGCAACGGGAACACCAGCGACACCGCGCTGCGCGTCACCAGCCGCGCCGAGGAGCTCGCGTTCGCGCCCGCGTACCAGGCATCGACCAGCGTGCGCAGCAGCCCGAAAGCGGCGATCGCGACGACGATGCCCAGGATCGTCAGCGTCGTCCGCAGCTTGTGGCGGAGGGCGTTGCGCAGCACCAGCAGCGGAATGAACATGCTCGCAGCCGCCGGTCAGCCGACCAGCACGCCCTTCTCGAGGTGGATCAGACGGTGCGCCGTCTCGGCGGCCTTAGGATCGTGCGTGACCATGATGATGGTCTTGCCGAGCTCGTCGTTCAGGCGCTCGAGGAGGCCCAGGATCTCCTGCGCAGTCACCCGGTCGAGGTCACCGGTCGGCTCGTCGGCGACGATCAGCGTCGGATCGGTGATCAGGGCGCGCGCGATCGCGACCCGCTGCTGCTGTCCTCCGGAAAGCTCGTTGGGCAGGTGGGTCGCGCGATCGGTCAACCCGACCAGCTCGAGCGCGGTGGCGACGCGCTCGCGGCGCTCGGCGCGCGAAAGTGTCGTCAGCTGCAGCGGCAGCTCGACATTGCCGAAGGCGGTCAGCACCGGCATCAGGTTGTAGAACTGGAAGATGAATCCGACGTGGGTCGAGCGCCAGAGCGCGAGCTCCGAATCGGAGAGGCTGGCGATGTCCACGCCGGCAACGCGGATCTCTCCCGCGGAAGGCTTGTCGATGCCGGCGATGAGATTCAGCAGCGTCGACTTGCCCGATCCGGAGGGCCCCATCAGCGCGACGTACTCGCCAGCGTAGACGTCGAGATCGAGGTCGACCAGCACCGGGATCACCTGGTCGCCGCGGACGTAATACTTCGACAGTCCGTGGATGGCGACCAGCGGCTGCCGCTCCTCGGCCTCGCGCTCCGGCCGCGAGGCGACGCCTGCCTGGGCGGTCACCGGACGCTCCTCACTTGCCACTCACTCGGCACGCCTCATTTGCCGGTCAGCTGCCACTCATTTGCCACTCACCTGGCCTTCATCGGACGATGGGGGCGACCTGCGCTCCGCTCTGCAGCGTGTCGTCCGGCTTCAGCACGACCTTGTCCCCGGACTTCACGCTGCCGGTGATTGCGGTGAGGTCGCCGACCCGGGTTCCGGCGGTCACAGGCACTGCGACGGCACGCCCGTCGCGCAGGGCGAACACGACGCTCGCCCCGTCGCGCCGGACGATGGCGTCGGGGTTGACGGCGAGCAGCGGCTTCTCCTGCTCGGGCGTCACCTCCTGCGACAGGAAGCTCACCTTGGCGCTCATCTCGGGCAGGATCCGCGGATCGATTGCATCGAACTTCACCTTGGTCGTCACCGTCGCCTTGGCGCGGTCGACGGTGGGGACGATGCGGCTGATCCTGCCGCGGAAGCGGGAGTCGGGCAGCGCATCGAGCAGGATTTCCGCAGGCTGGCCGACGCTGACCTTGCCGAGGCTGGACTCGGACACGTCCGCCTCGACCTCGAGCGTCGACATGTCGGCGATGGTCACGACGGCACCCTTGGAATCGGTCGCGCTGGAGAACGGCGTCAGCAGGTCGCCGACATTGGCGCTCTTGGACAGGATCACGCCGTCGAACGGCGCCCGGATCTTCGTGTAATCGATCGAAAGCTCGGCGTTGCGCGCGTTGGCGCGCGCCGCGTTGAGATTCGCCTTGGCGCTGCCGAGCGCCGCCTGTGCCCGGTCGTAACGGGCTTTCGCCGTGTCGAGCGCCGACTGCGAGATGAAGCCTTTCGCGACCAGCTCCTCGTTGCGTGCGAGCTCGACCCGGGCGTTCTGCAGTTCGACCTCGCTCAGCTGCACGTTCGCCTGCGCGGCGCGCGCGCTCGCCTCGGCGCTTTGCGCCTGCGCGACCACGTCGCGGTCGTCGATGCGCGCGATCACGTCGCCCGTCTTGACCCGCGAGCCCTCGGCCACGCCCAGCCACTCGAGCGTGCCCGTCGCCTTCGACGAGATCGCCGCCTTGCGCTGGGCGACGACGTAGCCGGTCGCGTTCAGCACGGCGAACTGCTGCGACGGATACGCGGTCACCACCGGCGTCGCCTGCACGGCGACGACGCGCGGCTTCAGCAGGTACCACGCGGCCGAGCCGACCGCCAGCACCGCGAGCACGGCGAGCCAGACCCACTTGCGGTGCCTGCGACGCTGGATGGGCGCCAGGCTGCGGTCGATCCTGAGCTTGGACAGGTCGGGAGGCGGAGGGGCGGTCATGGGAACCGTGGAAGGCTTGCAAGCGGTCGAGGGCGACCGCCGCGATGCGGATTCTACAGTGCACATGCGACGACGCCGCCGATGAAACCGGCGGCGTCGCGCGACGGGGCGATGGGGATCAGTTGCGCTCGGCTTGCGGCACCGCCGGACGCGGCGGCGTGCCTGCGGGAGCGTGCTTCGCCGGCCGCGGCGCACGCAGGAAAATCGCAATCAGCGACCAGTACGCCGCGAGCGCCGCCAGCGGCAGCAGCGCCGGACGCGACCGATAGCCGGTGAACGAGGCGATCAGCCCGCCGAGGCGTCCGGAATCGTCGAGCAGCCAGGTCGTGTTCCACACCGGATCGACGATGTCGGGCAGCACGTCGAGTGCAATCAGCTTCTCGACGCCGGACACGACCAGCGCGCCGGCGAGCAGCAGCAGCAGCATCTCGCTGACACGGAAGAACACGCGCCAGGAAAGCCAGCGCGTGCCCTGCTGCAGCAGCCAGAACGTCGCGAACGCCGCACCAATGCCCAGCACGAGGACGATCGGCAGGTTCGCGATGCCGTTCTTTTCCGCACCGAGGCCGTAGAGGAACACGACCGCTTCCGCGCTCTCGCGGCCGACCGTGAGTGCGACGACGATCAGCAGGCCCCACCAGTTGGCCTTGCGAACGTTGTCCGCCATGTCGGCTTCGAGCTCCTTCTTGAACGTGCGCCCGTGGCGGCGCATCCAGAACACCATCTGCACGATCAGCGCCGCCGCGATCAGCATGATGGCGAGCTGGAACCAGTCGAGCGCATTGCCCGACAGCGACGAGGCGATCCCGAGCATGATCAGCGCGAGCACCAGCGCGAGACCTGCGCCGACGGCGACGCCGCCCCACAGGAAGCGCATGCCGGTCGCAGCATCGGGCCGCTGCTTCAGCCACGCATACAGGATGCCGACGACCAGCATGGCCTCGGCCGATTCCCGCCAGACGATGAAGAGTGCGTTGCCCATGTCGAAACCGCTCCTGGAATGGCCGATAGCCGCCGTCGCGCTACTTCGCGACCACCTTGCCTTGCCCGGTCTTTTCGTGGAACTCGTCGTAGAACCGGTACTCGCCGGCCTTCAGCGCATTGATCGTGACCGTCGCCGTCCTGCCGGGAGGGATGACCTTCTCCTGCTTCAGGTCGCGGCTCTCGAACTCGATGGTC
>DATGDG010000192.1:0-4323 GCA_035311025.1 Casimicrobiaceae bacterium | reverse complement strand
GGCGCAGAAGCGCCGCTACCTGCCGGGGCTCGTTTCGGGCGAGAAGGTCGGCGCGCTGGCGATGAGCGAGCCGGGCTCGGGCTCGGACGTCGTGTCGATGCGGCTCGCGGCCGTGCGGCGCGGCGACGGCTTCGTCCTCGACGGCACCAAGATGTGGATCACCAACGGGCCCGACGCCGATACGCTGGTCGTCTACGCCAAGACCGATCCGCAGGCGGGACCGCGCGGCATCACCGCCTTCATCGTCGAGAAAGGCATTCCCGGGTTCACGACGGCGCAGAAGCTCGACAAGCTGGGCATGCGCGGCTCGAACACCTGCGAGCTGGTGTTCGACGGCTGCTTCGTGCCCGACGAGAACGTGCTGGGCGAGGAAGGGCGCGGGGTCAACGTGCTGATGAGCGGGCTCGACTACGAGCGCGCGGTGCTGGCCGGCGGTCCTCTGGGCATCATGGCGGCCTGCCTCGACGAGGTGCTGCCCTACGTGCACGAGCGCTGGCAATTCGGCCAGCCGATCGGCGAATTCCAGCTGATGCAGGGCAAGCTCGCCGACATGTACACGACGATGAACGCCTGCCGCGCCTACGTCTACGCGGTGGGCCGCGCCTGCGATCGCGGGCACACGACGCGCAAGGACGCGGCCGGCGCGATCCTCTATGCGGCCGAGAAGGCGACGTGGATGGCGGGCGAGGCCATCCAGTGCCTGGGCGGCAACGGTTACATCAACGAATTCCCCACCGGCCGGCTGTGGCGCGACGCCAAGCTCTACGAGATCGGCGCCGGCACGTCGGAGATCCGGCGCATGCTGATCGGGCGCGAGCTCTTCAACGACACGAAATAGCGGACGAGGAACGGACATGCTCAACGATCCCATCGTCATCGTCGGCGCCGCGCGCACGCCGATGGGCGGATTCCAGGGGGTGTTCGCACCCCTTTCGGCAAGCGAACTGGGCGCGGTCGCGATCAAGGCCGCGGTCGAGCGCGCGGGCATCAAGCCCGCCGACGTCGACAAGACGATCTTCGGCTGCGTGCTCCCGGCGGGACAGGGACAGGCGCCCGCGCGACAGGCGTCGATCGGGGCCGGGCTGCCGCTCGCGACCGGATGCACGACGGTCAACAAGATGTGCGGGTCGGCGATGGAGGCCGCGATCCTCGCCCACGACGCGCTCGCCGCCGGGTCCTGCGACGTGATCGTCGCCGGCGGCATGGAGAGCATGACCAACGCGCCCTACCTGATGCCCAAGGCCCGCGCCGGCTACCGGATGGGGCACCAGACCGTCTATGACCACATGTTCCTCGACGGTCTCGAGGATGCCTACGACAAGGGCCGGCTGATGGGCACGTTCGCCGAGGACTGCGCGGCGAGCTTCGCGTTCACGCGCGAGGCGCAGGACGAGTTCGCGCTGGCGTCGCTGTCGCGCGCCCTGGCCGCGAACCAGGACGGGACCTTCGCCTGGGAGATTGCGCCGGTCACGGTGAGCGGCAGGAAAGGCGAGGTCGTCGTCGACCGCGACGAGCAGCCGGCGAAAGCCGCGCCCGACAAGATCCCGACGCTCAAGCCCGCGTTCCGCAAGGACGGCACCGTCACGGCCGCGAACTCGAGCTCGATCTCCGACGGCGCCGCCGCACTGGTGCTGATGCGCCGCTCGACCGCCGAGGCGCGCGGCCTGAAGCCGCTGGCGATCGTCGTGGCCCACGCCACGCACTCCCAGGAGCCGGCGCTGTTCACGACCGCGCCGGTCGGGGCGATCAGGAAGATCTACGCGAAGACCGGGTGGACGACGCGCGACGTCGACCTGTTCGAGATCAACGAGGCATTCGCCGTCGTGACCATGGCGGCGATGAAGGAGCATGGCATCGCCCACGACCGCGTCAACGTCCACGGCGGTGCCTGCGCGCTCGGCCATCCGATCGGCGCGTCGGGGGCACGCATCGTCGTCACGCTGCTCGGCGCGCTGCGCAAGCGTGGCGGCAGGCGCGGCATCGCGGCGCTCTGCATCGGCGGCGGCGAAGCGACCGCACTGGCGATCGAGCGGGTCGACTGACGATGTTCGCCAACTACCCGCTGTTCCTGGTCGCCTGCGTCCTGCTGGTGCTGACGCCTGGCCCGAACCTGCTTTACCTGATCTCGCGCACGCTGTGCCAGGGCAGGGGCGCCGGACTCGTCTCGCTCGCCGGAACGACCAGCGGGTTCGTCGTCCACATCGTCCTCGCATCGCTGGGGCTTTCGGCAGTGCTGGTCGCGGTGCCGGTGATGTTCGACGCGGTCCGTTTCGCGGGTGCGGCGTACCTGTTGTGGCTCGCCTTCGATTCGGTGCGATCGCGCGGGGCGGGGCTTTTCGCGCCGCGCTCGCTGCCGACCGAGCCTGCGGCAAAGCTCTACCGGACCGGCCTCGTCACGAGCGTCCTCAACCCCAAGGTCGCGCTGTTCTACCTGGCGCTGTTTCCGCAGTTCATCGTTCCCGCGCACGGCCATGTCCTGCTGCAGTCGCTCGCGCTGGGCGCGACGCAGATCGTCATCGCGGTGGTCGGCGACGCGCTGTTCATCCTCGCCGCCGCACGCATCTCGCGCTGGCTTGCGAGGCGCCCGCTGTGGATGGCGGTCCAGCGCTGGGTGCAGGGCGGCGTGTTCGCGGCGATCGCCGTGAAGCTCGCATTGACCGAGCGCGGCTAGCCGCATGCTGCTGAGCGAAGAGCAGGCCCAGATACGCGACACGCTGCGCGCGTTTGCACGCGACGAGCTCGCGCCGCACGCCGCGGCCTGGGACCGCGATCACCGGTTTCCGCGCGAAGCGCTGCGAAAGCTGGGCGAACTCGGTGCGCTGGGCATCGTCGTGCCGGAGGCCTGGGGCGGTGCGGGCCTCGATTACGTGTCGCTCGCCGTCGCGCTGGAGGAGATCGCGGCCGGCGACGGTGCGACGTCGACGATCGTCAGCGTCCAGAACTCGGTCGTATGCGGGCCGATCAACGCGTTCGGGACCGAGGCGCAGAAGGCGAAGTACCTGCTGCCCCAGGCGCGCGGCGAGCGCCTGGGATGCTTCTGCCTGACCGAGCCGCAGACCGGCTCCGACGCCGCCGCGATCACGACCCGCGCCGAGCGTCGCGGCGGCCGCTACCTGCTGAACGGCGTCAAGCAGTTCATCACCTCGGGGGCGAATGCCGACGTCGCGATCGTGTTCGCGGTGACCGACAAGGCTGCAGGCAAGAAAGGCATCTCGGCTTTCATCGTCGACACCAAGACGCCGGGGTTCGTCGTCATGCGCGTCGAGGACAAGCTCGGGCAGCGGGCGTCCGACACCGCGCAGATCGGTTTCGAGAACTGCGAGGTCGACGCGGCCGACCTGCTCGGGCGCGAGGGCGACGGCTACAGGATCGCGCTGGCGAACCTCGAGAGCGGTCGCATCGGCATCGCGGCGCAGGCGGTCGGCATGGCCCGCTCGGCTCTGGACGCGGCCCTCGCGTACGCGCGCGAGCGCGAGGCATTCGGCAAGCCGATCGCCGGGCACCAGGCGGTGAATTTCCGGCTCGCCGACATGGCGACGCAGGTCGAGGTCGCGCGCCAGATGGTGTGGCACGCCGCCGCCCTCCGCGACGCCGGACTGCCGTGCCTGAAGGAAGCATCGATGGCCAAATTGTTCGCGTCGGAAATGGCCGAGCGCGTCGCCTCGGACGCGATCCAGATCCATGGGGGCTATGGCTACGTCGCCGACTTTCCGGTCGAGCGCATCTACCGCGACGTTCGCGTGTGCCAGATCTACGAAGGCACCAGCGACATCCAGCGGCTGGTCATCGGTCGCGCACTGGTCGGCTGAGCGGGCATGGCGACGGCATCCAAGGCATCCCGACCCGCCGCGCCGTTTCGCGTCGGCGAGCACGTCGCGCGCCGCGTGGGCTTCGACGCCGCGGCGATCCGTCGCTTCGCCACGCTCTCGGGCGACATGAATCCGCTGCATCACGACGACGGCGCAGCGGCCGCCGGGCCTTTCGGCACGCTGATCGCGAGCGGACCCCACGTGGCGGGCCTGATGATGGGGCTGGACGCGACGTTCTTCTCCGAGCGCCACGAGGCGCTGGGCCTCGGGTTCGAGTTCAGGTTCGTCAAGGCGGTACCGGCCGGCGCCGAGCTGACGCTGGAATGGGTGGTCACCGACGTCACCTGGAAAGCGTCGCTGTCGGGCCACGTCGTCGGCGTCGAAGGACGCGCCGTCGACGACGAGGGCGCCGTCTACCTCACCGCCACCGGGCGCAACCTGGTGCTCGCCAGGCGCGCGGCGCCACGTGCAGTCAAACCACGTGCGGCCGGGCCACGCGCGACCCGACGGGGCA
>DATGDG010000191.1:0-18723 GCA_035311025.1 Casimicrobiaceae bacterium | reverse complement strand
ACGCGCCGTACAACATGCAATGGCAGACGCGCGCGGCGGCCAGGGCGAAGGACAGGTGGGAGTAAGGGGCCGGCGACCGAGCGTGTCGCGACCGTACAGGAAGGGAATGGTGCCGGTAGAGGGAGTCGAACCCCCGACCTTCGCATTACGAATGCGCTGCTCTACCAACTGAGCTACACCGGCACGAAGCGCGCGATTATATCAGCCCGGTGACGTTGGACCAGAGGGGCTCATCCACGATCAATGCGGCTCGAGGCTGCGCAGCAGCGCCGACACCCCGTTCCAGCCGATCTGCACACCGATGCACAGCAGGATGAATGCGGACAGCCGGACGAGCACGACGGTACCGGTCGGGCCCAGGCGCTTCAGGACCCGGTCGGCATAGCGATAGGTCAGGAACACGCTGACCACCACGACGATGATGCCTGCCGTGTGCGCGAGCGACTCGATGACCAGCGAGCGCATCCCGCGGCTGTGGTTGGCCCCCAGCGTGATCGCGACCGAGATCGAGCCGGGGCCAACGGTGAGGGGCATCGTCAGCGGATAGAACGCGCGGGTTCCGGGATCGACCTGGGTCAGCGCCCTCGTCGCGTCCTTCACCGAGGGCGCGGGCTCGTCGGGCTGGGTGAGCATCGACCAGCCGAGCGAGCACACGACCAGTCCGCCCGCAACCTGCACCACGGGGATCGACAGTCCGAAGAACTCGAGCACGTAGGCACCGACCAGCAGCGACGCCAGCAGCAGAAGGAAGCAGTTGACAGCGACACGACGCGCGAGGTCGGCGTGCTGGCTGGCGGTGAGGTCGACCGTCTGCGCCAGGTACACAGGCGCTCCTCCCAGCGGATTGACGATCGGCATCAGCGCGGCGATCGCAAGCAACATCCATTCGAGGAACTGGCGCAGGTCGGAAATCACGTCGATGCGGCCGCAAGATCGGGGTGGAAGGGATTCTGGCACAGCGGCGGCCCGTGCGATCGATGCCCGGTACAATCCATGACCATCGCGCCTGCGGTCGCAGGCTCCACGCCAGGCCCGGCGACATGCGCTCGACCCGCCCGCTGTTCGGATTCCACGCCGTCACGGCAAGGTTGCGCCAGCGCGCCGATTCCATCGAGGCGATCTACATCGATGCGTCGCGTCGCGATGCGCGCGCGCGAGAGCTGGCTGCGCGCGCCGCGGCCGCGGGCGTCGCGCTGCACATGGTGGATGCAACCCGCATCGCTGCGCTGGGCGGGAGTGCCAGCCACCAGGGCGTGGTCGCCATCGTCGACGCGCAGCGCCCGCACACGACGCTCGATGACGTGATCGCGAACCTGGCCGAGCCGGCATTGTTGCTGGTGCTCGACGGCGTCACCGACCCGCACAACCTCGGCGCATGCCTGCGCAGCGCCGACGCCTTCGGCGCCCAGGCGGTGATCGTGCCCAGGGATCGCGCCGTAGGCGTCAACGCCACGGTCGCCAAGGCGGCGAGCGGCGCGGCCGAGACCGTCCCGGTGGTTGCGGTCACCAATCTCGCCCGCACGCTGCGCGACCTGAAGGAGCAGGGCATCTGGGTGCTCGGCGCCGAGGCCGGTGGCGAGAGCCTGGTCGATGCCGACGTGTCGGGACCGCTGGCCTGGGTGCTGGGTGCCGAAGGGCAGGGTCTGCGTCGGCTGACCCGGGAGACCTGCGACCGGCTGGTCGGCATCCCCCTGGCGGGCGGCGTCGAAAGCCTGAACGTGTCGGTCGCCGCCGGCATCTGCCTTTACGCATCGCGCGCCGCCCGAGTGCGCGCATCGGGCCGTGGTAGGCTTCCGACCCCATGACGATCGTGTCGCCGGTCGATTACATCCGTCGCTGGGCCGACGACCTGACGCAGGTCCGCCGCGATCTTCATGCGCATCCCGAGCTCGGATTCGAGGAACACCGGACTGCCCGCCTGATCTGCGATCGCCTCGGCGCGCTTCGCATCGAGCATCACGCCGGCGTCGGCCGCACCGGTGTCGTCGCCGTCATCCCGGGACGCAGCGACCGGAGCGGCAGGCGCATGGCCCTGCGTGCCGACATGGATGCGCTGCCGATGCAGGAGGAAACGGACTTCGCCTGGCGTTCGCGCTACGACGGTCGCATGCACGGCTGCGGGCACGACGGGCACACGACCATGCTGCTCGCCGCGGCGCGCTACCTCAGCGAAACGCGCAACTTCGACGGCGTCGCCTACCTGATCTTCCAGCCGGGGGAGGAGGGCTACGCGGGTGCGAAGGCGATGATCGAAGACGGCTTGTTCGAGCGCTTCCCGGCCGAGCGCGTGTTCGCGCTCCACAACTGGCCTGCGCTGCCCGCAGGAAGCATCGGCATCACGCCCGGACCGGCGATGGCCGCGGCCGACCGCATCGAGATCACGATCGACGGGCGCGGCGGCCACGGCGCGCACCCGCACATCGCCGTCGACCCCGTGCTGGTCGCGGGTCACATCATCACGGCCGTGCAGTCGATCGTCAGCCGCAACGTGAGCCCGCTCGACACCGCGGTCATCAGCCTGTGTGCGATGCAGGCCGGCAATCCAGCTGCGATGAGCGTGATCCCCGCGCGCGCCAAGCTCGTCGGCACCGTGCGTACGTTCCGGACCGCGACGCAGGACACGATCGAGCGCCGCCTGCGCGAGCTCACCGGGTCCATCGCCGCGGCATTCGGCGCCACGGCCGAGGTCCATTACGAGCGGGTCTATCCACCGACGATCAACCATGATGCCGAGTCGAGATTTGCCGCCGAAGTGGCCGAGGCACTGGTCGGTCGCGACAACGTCGTGCGCAACCTCGAGCCGTCGATGGGCGCCGAGGACTTCGCATTCATGCTGCAGGCGAAACCCGGCGCGTTCGCGCGCCTGGGACAGGGGGGCGCGGAGCGTGGATGCTTCCTGCACAGCAGCCGCTACGACTTCAACGACAGCGTCATTCCGCTGGGTGCCGGCTACCTCTCGGCGCTGGCGGAGCACGCGATGCCCGCCGATGCGAAGGCGTGACCCGGCTGCGCGAGCCGGCGGATGCCGCCCGGCAGTTCCTGCGGGCCGCGGCACCCGCCGGCCCGTTCGCAACCGTCGTCCACGGATGAGCCCGCACAAGTGATACCGATCACCGAGGCCTTCTCCCCGACCTACGCCACGGCGCGTGACAGGTTCGTCGCCGCGGCGCACGCACTCGGGCTTCAGGTCGAGCGCCACCTCCACCCCGCGGCGCGGGGCGCGGAAGGCGAGGAGCTGTCGGTCGACGTTGCGCTGCTCGGCAACCCGGATGCGACGGCGCTGCTGGTCCTGACCTCGGGCATGCACGGCGTCGAGGGTTTCTGCGGATCGGGCTGCCAGACCGCGTTGCTCCACGATGAAGCAATCCTGGCTGCGGTCGAGGCGAGCGGTATCGGCGTGCTGTTCCATCACGCGGTCAATCCCTACGGCTTTTCGCATCTGCACCGCACCAACGAGGACAACGTCGATCTCAATCGCAATTTCCGCGATTTCTCGCGCCCGCCCGCGCGCAACGCGGCCTATGCCGGGGTGCACGCGATGATGGTTCCGGCCGAGTGGCCGCCGACGGTCGAGAACGGTGCAGCGATCGCCGCCCATGTCGCTGCACATGGCCGCGCCGCACTGCAGAGCGCCGTCAGCAGCGGCCAGAGCGATTTCCCCGACGGCCTGTTCTATGCGGGCGTCGCGCCGGCCTGGAGCAACGTCGTGCTGCGAGACGTCCTGCGGCGCCACGGCGCGAAACGCGCGAAGCTGGGCTGGATCGATTTCCACACCGGCCTCGGTCCCTGGGGCCATGGCGAAAGGATCTACTCCGGTCCGCCGGATCCGACGATGATCGGGCGCGCGAAGGCCTGGTACGGGGCCGACGTGACCTCGTTCTACGACGGTTCGTCGACGTCGGCGGCGCTGACCGGCGTGGCGTTCCAGGCCGCGCTCGACGCATGCCCGGCCGCGGAATTCACCGGCATCGCGCTCGAATACGGAACGCTGCCGTTCGAGGCAACGCTGCAGGCATTGCGTGCCGACCAGTGGCTGCGGAACCATCCGGCAACGGACGCGGGGTTCCGTGCCGCGATCAAGCGGCAACTGCGCGATGCCTTCCACGATGAGCGCGCAGAGTGGAAGGCGATGGTCTACGCCCAGGCGCGCGTTGCCGTGCTGCAGGCGCTGCGCGCGATGCTCGGATAGTTCGACGCACGCCGTACCAGGCATTGCCGCCCCGGGGGTATCCTGCCGCTGCAACCATTCGGCGGCGGCGTTGCCCAACCACCGTGCGCAAGGAGGCACGGCATGCCGGCGGCTCGCGCCGGGGTGGGCGGGGAGTGGCATCCAATCGACGGGAGGCGAAGATGAAACGGGGTGCATGGATGATGGCCGTCGCGGCGCTGGTCCTGGGCGGCTGCCAGACCTGGGGGCCGACGTGGAGCGAAGTTTCCGGCGCGCAATACACGCGGACCTCGATCGATCGCCGCCCGGCGATCCTGATCCGGGTCGGCGATCAAAGCGTCGGCCACGTCGTACCCTTCAAGGTTGCGCCGGGCACCTACCAGGTCGAGGTGGAGTCGCCGGTGCACAACCGCATGCGTGGCACCATCCAGAAGCTCACGGTGAAGATGGAGCCCTGCCAGCGCTATTACATCAATGCGCAGTTCGAGGATCCGGTGCGGCCGGCGTGGATGCCGGTGATCGACTACGTCGAGGCGATTCCGGGTTGCCGGGTGCCCGGCAAGTGAGACGCAGCTGAGCTGCAACCGAGCTGCAAGCGGGATCCGGCTCGCACGCGGCCGGGGCAGGAAACGCGGCAGGTTCCGCTATAATCTCGCGTCGTTTTCGGCGACTGCAGCGTGCTGGGCACGCTGCAGGATCGCCGTTGCGCCGGTTTTCGCGTTCCGATTTCCCGCGTCCCCGATTCCGCGTTCGACCAAACGCCCCGTCCCTTGCGCCTTACGCACATCAAGCTTGCCGGCTTCAAGTCCTTCGTCGATCCGACGACGATCGGCACGCCCGGACAACTGGTCGGCATCGTCGGCCCCAACGGCTGCGGCAAATCCAACGTCATCGACGCGGTCCGCTGGGTGCTGGGTGAATCCAAGGCGTCGGCGCTGCGCGGCGAATCGATGCAGGACGTCATCTTCAACGGCGCCGGCGATCGCAAGCCGGTGGGCCGCGCGTCGGTCGAACTGGGTTTCGACAACAGCCAGGGGCGCATCGGCGGCCAGTGGGGCCAGTACGCCGAACTTTCGATCAAGCGCATGCTGACGCGCGACGGCGACTCGACGTACTACATCAACAACATTCCCGTCCGGCGCCGCGACATCCACGACCTGTTCCTCGGCACGGGCCTGGGGCCCCGCGCCTACGCGATCATCGAGCAGGGCATGATCTCGCGGGTGATCGAGGCGAAGCCCGAGGATCTGCGCATATTCCTCGAGGAAGCCGCCGGGGTCTCGAAATACAAGGAGCGGCGGCGCGAGACCGAGGGGCGGCTCTCGGACACCCGCGAGAACCTCGCGCGAGTCGAGGACATCCGGCAGGAACTCGGAAACCAGATCGCGAGGCTCGACGAGCAGGCGAAGGTCGCCGCGCATTACCGCGAGCTGGACCAGCGGCACCATCGGGCCCAGCACCTCCTGTGGTACGCCAAGGGCCAGGATGCGGTCCGCGCGCGCGAGCGCACCGCGGGCGAGATCGCGTCGCTGACCGTCGCGCTCGAGGGGCTGCAGGCGGACCTTCGCCAGGCCGAGACCCGCCTCACGGCGCTGCGCGACGACCATTTTGCGGCCGGCGATGCACTGCACGCCCGACAGGCCGAGTTCTACGCCGCCAACGCCGAGGTGACGCGCCTCGAGCAGCAGCTCGCGTACGCGCGCGAGAGCGCCACGCGACTGGGCGAGCAGGTGGCGCAGATCACGCAAGCGATCGCCGCGCTGGCCGCTCAGCAGTCTGCGCTGGACACCGAGCAGTCCACGGCCGAGGCCGCACTGGCGCAGGCCCTCGATGCCCGCGAGCGCTCGGCCGAGGACGAGCGCAGCGCACAGGGCGCCCTGCCTGCCTGCGATGCTGCCCTCGCCGAAGCCGCCAGGGCTCTTTCCGACCTGCAGCAGCAGATCGCGCTGACCGAGCAGGGCATCCGGGTCGCCGAAGCGCGGCGCGACAGCGTCGCGCAGTCGCTCGCGACGATCGGCGCGCGCCGCGGCAAGCTCGACGCCGAGCTCGCGGCGCTTGCGCCACCCGAGAGCGATGCATTGCGGGTGGTCGAGGACCAGCTTGCCCAGGAAACCATCGATCTCGCCGAGCGCCAGCAGCAGCAGACGCAGCTGCAGGCGACCGTGCAATCGCTGCAGCAGCGTCAGCGCGAAGCCGCCGAGCAGTGGCAGCGCGACGCCAAGGCGCTCGGCGACCTCGAGGCACGTTCGGCGGCGCTCGCGGCGCTTCAGGCGAAGATCGGCCGCGGGTCGGACATCGACGGCTGGCTGCAGGTCCAGGGGCTGACCGGTGCCCGCCGGCTCTGGCAGGTGCTGGACATCGAAGCGGGCTGGGAGGACGCGCTGGAGGCCATGCTCCGCGAACGTCTCGATGCGCTGCAGCTCGCGAAGCTCGAGGATGCGCTGCGCTTTGTCGACGACGCCAAGCCGCCGGGTCGCCTCGCCGTCTACGCCGAAGCGGATGCCGCGCCGCTTCCCGCGGTTTCCGGCGACGCGCTGCTCGCCAAGCTGCGCACGCAGGAGCCGACGGTCGCGCGCTTTCTCGCCGACAGCTTGCACGGCATCCGCTGCCGCGCCGACCTCGCCGCCGCACTCGCCGACCGCGGCGCGCTCGCGGCGGGGGAGGCTTTCGTCACGCCCCAGGGCCACTGGGTCACCGCCCGGGGCATCGCCTTCTTCGCCCCCGACAGCGAGCTGCACGGTGTGCTCGCCCGCCAGCGCGAGCTGGCCGAGCTCGCCAACGGCATCGAGGCTGCCCGGATCACGGCGGCGGACGCGCGCGTCGCCCTCGACGCCGTCGAGAGCGAACTCAAGGAACGGCAAAGCGCGTATCACCAGGAAAGCGGCGCCCTCGCGTCGCAGCAGCGCCGCTGCCACGACCTCGAGCTCGAAGTCATGCAGCTGCGGCAGGAAGCCGAGGCGGCGGCGCGGCGGCGCGTTCAGATCGGTCAGGAAACCGACGATCTTGCAGCCCAGCTTGCGCAGGCTTCCGAGCAGCAGCAGGTGATCGCCCGCGAGATTGCCGACATGCAGTCGCGTTTCCACGACGAGACGGCCCGGCGCGAAGCCGCGCGCCACGTTCGCAACGAGGCCGAGGTCGTGGTGGCCCGTGCCCGCGAGCGCCTGCGCGCCGCCGAGCGCGTGGCACAGGAGGCCGGATTCGCCGAGCGCAGCTGCCGCGAGCGCCTGGCGGAGATCTCCCGTCGGCGCGAATCGCTGGCAGCGCAGGTCGCACAGCAGCAGGGGCTGCTGGCGCAGCTGTCGGGAGAGCGGCAGTCAATCGACTGGTCGCCGGTCGAGGAGGCCCTGCAGCGACAGCTGGGCGAACGGGCCGCGGCCGAGCAGGCGCTCGCCGCCGCGCGCGATCGCCAGGAGTCGCTGACGGCGCAATTGCGCGCGGCCGACGAGAGCCGCCTGGCGGCCGAGCAGAAGCTCGAGCCTGCCCGCGCGAAGATCCAGGAGATGCAGCTGAAGGAGCAGGCGGCTGCGCTGGCGGAGCAGCAGTACGACGAGCAGCTCGCCGAAGCCCACGCGGAGGTCGCCGCGCTGCCGGAGGCGCTCAAGGCCTGGGGCAGCGCCCGGACCCTGCCGGCCGAGATCGAGCGCCTGGCTGCGGAGATCGCGGCGCTGGGGCCGGTCAATCTCGCCGCGCTCGACGAGCTGACGCAGGCGACCGAGCGCAAGGGCTATCTCGATCGGCAGGCGGCGGATCTCACCGAGGCCCTGGAAACGCTCGAATCGGCGATCCGCCAGATCGACCGCGAATCGCGCGAGCTGCTGCAGCAGACCTTCGACGTGGTCAGCACGAATTTCTCGAAGCTCTTTCCCACGCTGTTCGGCGGTGGCCAGGCAAAGCTCCTGCTGACCGGCGAGGAGATCCTCGATTCCGGCATCCAGGTGATCGCGCAGCCCCCGGGCAAGCGCAACACGTCGATCCACCTGCTGTCGGGGGGCGAGAAAGCGCTGACGGCGATCGCACTGATCTTCGCGCTGTTCCAGATCAATCCGGCACCGTTCTGCCTGCTCGACGAGGTCGACGCGCCGCTGGACGACTCGAACACCCACCGCTTCTGCGAGATGGTGAAGAGCATGTCCGGCGTGACCCAGTTCCTGTACATCTCGCACAACAAGATCACGATGGAGATGGCGAACCAGCTCGTCGGCATCACGATGCCGGACCCCGGCGTTTCGCGCGTGGTCGCCGTCGACATCAGCGAGGCGCTCGAGCTCGCCGAGTCCGCCCCCGCGACGATCGCGACCTGATCCGCCTCGCTGGCGTCCGATCCTCGCGCGCTATACTTCGCGACATCATGGCGATCCTCGGCAATTCCCGCGCGGCAGCTGTCGTTCCCTCGCGCGCGCGCAGCGGATGAGCTCGCTGCAGATCGCATTGATCGTCGCCGGTGTCGTGCTCGTTGCCGGCGTCATCGCCTACAACGGCTGGCAGGAGCGGCGCTATCGACGCAGTCTCGAAGGAGGCGCGCGCGGCGGTGAGCGGTTTTCCGCGGACGCCGACCCCAACCAGCGCGTCGAGCCGACGCTCCATGCCCCGGGCCGCGCCGCCGAAGCTTCCCAGGTTTCCAGCGGCGCAACGGCGCAGTCCGGCAGCGTCGATGCAGCGGGCGCGGCCTCGCCCGATGCGCCGCCCCGTGCATTCGCCGCCGGCGAGCCCGATGCTGGAGAAGAGGAACAGGCGCAGGTCCATGCCGGGACCCGCGCGCCCGCGAGCGCAGGCGCGACCGCGCTGGCGGCGCGGAGGGCCCCGGAGGTCGGCGCCGGCGACGGGGGCGAGGCGTCGCCCGACGGCGAGATCGAATGCGTCATCGCCCTGCAGCCGGTCGGCCCGGTGTCCGCGGGCGCCCTTGCGGCCGGCCTGCATGCGCGCGTCGGCAAGCCTCTGCGCTGGTTCGGACGCAGCGATGCCCACGGCGCATGGCAGCGACTGACCAGCGACACGCCGGGACGCCATGCCGAGGTGGTCGCCTGCATGCTGCTGGCGGATCGCAACGGCGCGGCCTCGACCGCGCAGATCGAGGCCTTCTCGCGGATCGTCGGAGACATCGCCCCACTGCTGCCGGCCGCATTCGTCCCGCCCGACGTCAGCCGGGAGGCGGCGCGCGCCGAGGCGCTCGATCGCCTGTGCGCAGCGCTCGACGTGCAGATCGGCCTCACCGTGCAAAGGCCCGAGGCGGGGGCAATCCCGGGAACACGGCTGCGCGGCGTTGCGGAGGCATCCGGATTCCACCTGGCGCCCGCAGGACGCTTCGAGTTCGCGAGCGAGGACACCGGCGCCATCCTCTATTCGCTGCAGAACCTGCGTCCCGAGCCATTCAGCGCGGAATCGTTGCGCCTGACGGCCACCCACGGCGTCGTGTTCCTGCTCGACGTCGCACGCGTCGCCGATCCGACGCGGGTGTTCGACCAGATGAAGATGGCCGCCAAGCGGATGGCCACGACCCTCGGGGGCCAGCTGGTCGACGACAATGGGCGACTGCTGGACGATGTCGCGCTGGCACTCATTCGGGACCAGGTGCAGGCCGCCGCCGACGCCCTGGAGTCGGTGAACATCGAGCCGGGTAGCGCCCGCGCGTTGGCGCTGTTCGGCGCCTAGCGCGTGTCCGCGGGCAGGGCGCCCCCTTCGATGGCGGTCCCCGCTGCCGCCACCCAGCGAGCCGCGGCATTGCGTGAAGCGATCCGGACGCACGATCGGAACTACTACGTGCTCGACCGGCCGACGATCAGCGATGCCGCGTACGACGCGCTGTTCCGCGAACTGCAGGCGCTGGAAGGGCAATACCCGACGCTGGTCACGCCGGACTCGCCGACGCAGCGCGTCGGCGGCGCGCCGCGCGCCGAGTTCAGCCCGGTCCGGCACGCGGTGCCGATGCTGTCGATTCGCACCGAGACCAACACGACGGCCGCCGCCGCCGGGCTGTTCGACGCGCGGATCCGGCGCGAGCTGGGGCTGTCTGCCGATGCACCCCCGGTCGAGTACATCGCCGAGCTCAAGTTCGACGGCCTCGCGATCAGCCTGCGTTACGAGCACGGCTCCCTGACCGTGGCCGCGACGCGCGGAGACGGCGAGGTCGGCGAGGACGTGACCCGCAACATCCACACGATCCGCGCCATTCCGCTGCGCCTCGCCGGCGACGCGGCTCCCGACCTGCTCGAAGTGCGCGGCGAAGTCTACATGTCGAAGAAGGACTTCGACGCGCTCAACGCGCGGCAGCAGGCCGCCGGCCTCAAGCCATTCATCAATCCCCGCAACACCGCGGCCGGCGCGGTGCGGCAACTCGATCCTGCCGTCACCGCCCAGCGTCCGTTGCTGTTCTTCGCCTATGGGATCGGGGAGTCCAGAGGCTGGGCGATGCCTGCGACGCATTCGGCGCTGCTCGATGCGTTCGAGGCCTTCGGCGTTCCGGTCAATCGGGACCGGCGCGTCGTCCAGGGCGCGGCGGAGCTGATGGCGTTCTACAACGCGATCGCGGCCCGGCGCGACAGTCTGCCTTTCGAGATCGACGGGGTCGTCTACAAGGTCAACAGCCTGGCGCTGCAGCGCAAGCTTGGATTCGTCGCGCGCGATCCCCGGTGGGCGGTCGCGCACAAGTTTCCTCCCGAGGAAATGCAGACCGAGGTCCTCGGCATCGACGTCCAGGTCGGCCGCACCGGCGCGGTGACGCCGGTCGCCCGCCTCAAGCCGGTGTTCGTCGGAGGGGTCACGGTGACCAACGTGACGCTGCACAACGAGGACGAGATCCGGCGCAAGGACATCCGGATCGGGGACACGGTGATCGTCCGGCGGGCCGGAGACGTGATCCCCGAGGTGAAGGAAATCGTCGTCGCGCGACGGCCAGCGAACGCCCGCGAGTTCAGGATGCCGACCCATTGCCCCGAATGCGGCTCCGCGATCGTCAGGCTTCCGGACGAGGCGATCGCGCGCTGCAGCGGAGGCCTCGTCTGTCCCGCGCAGCGCAGGCAGGCGCTGCGGCATTTCGCGAGCCGCCACGCGATGGACATCGAGGGCCTGGGCGAGAAACTGGTCGAGCAACTGGTCGATGCGGGCCTCGTCGAAACCGTCGCCGACCTCTACCGGCTGCGTGCGGAAGACCTCGCAGGACTCGAGCGCATGGCCGACAAGAGCGCGGCCAACGCGATCGAGGCGATCGAAGCGAGCCGGAAGACGACGCTTGCACGCTTCATCTTCGCGCTGGGGATCCGGCACGTCGGCGAGGCGACGGCCAAGGACCTCGCGCAGCATTTCGGGGCCCTCGCGCCCCTGCAGGCAGCGAGCGAAGCCGAGCTCCTCGAGGTGCGCGACGTCGGGCCGGTGCTCGCCGAGTCGATCCGCGATTTCTTCGACGAGGCCCATAATCGCCAGGTCATCGCCGCGCTGCAGAAAGCCGGCGTGCGCTGGGACGAGCACCCGCCGCGGCGTGCCGGGAAGGGACCGCTGTCCGGCAAGACCATCGTGCTGACCGGGACGCTGCCGAGCCTGTCGCGCGACGAGGCCAAGGCGCTGCTCGAGGGGGCCGGCGCGACCGTCGCCGGCAGCGTTTCGAAGAAGACCGACTACGTCGTCGCAGGCGCGGAGGCGGGGAGCAAGCTTGCCCGGGCGCAGGCACTCGGCGTCGAGGTCATCGACGAGAATCGCATGCACGCATTGCTCAAAGGGAGCCGCGAACCATCATGAAGAGGATCACCAAGGCGGTCTTTCCTGTCGCCGGGCTCGGCAGCCGCTTCCTGCCGATCACCAAGGCGAGCCCCAAGGAAATGCTGCCGATCGTCGACAAGCCGCTGATCCAGTACGCGGTCGAAGAGGCCGCCGCGGCGGGGATCACCGACATGATCTTCATCACCGGGCGCAACAAGCGCGCGATCGAAGACCATTTCGACAAGGCCTACGAGCTCGAGACCGAGCTCGCGCTGCGCAACAAGACGGCGCTGCTCGAGCAGGTGCAAGCCGTCATGCCGCCCGGCATCAAGTGCATCTACATCCGCCAGACCGAGGCGCTGGGCCTGGGACATGCGGTGCTCTGCGCCGAGCCGGTCGTCGCCGACGAGCCCTTCGCCGTGCTGCTGGCCGACGACCTGATCGACGCGCAGGTTCCGGTGATGAAGCAGATGGTCGATGTCGCAACCCGCGAGAATGCGTCGACGATCGGCGTCATGCAGGTGAAGCCGGCGGAGACCGGGAGCTACGGCATCGTCGAAGCGGATCCCGAGCCTGCCGGCGAGCGCATCGGCCGCATCACGCGCATCGTCGAGAAGCCGAAGCCCGGGACCACGCCGTCGACGCTGGCCGTGGTCGGACGCTACTTGCTGTCACCGCGGATCTTCCACCACCTGCGCACGATGCCCGCGGGGGCGGGAGGCGAGATCCAGCTGACCGACGGCATCGCCCGGCTGCTGGCCGAGGAACGCGTGCTGGCCTACGAATTCGAGGGCCGGCGCTACGACTGCGGCAGCAAGCTCGGCTATCTCGAGGCGACCGTCGACTTCGGGCTCAAGCACGCGGAAGTCGGGGAGGGTTTCGCACACTTCCTCGCCGGCCGCAGCTCCCGATGACCCTCAACGAGCTGCGCTACATTGTCGCGGTCGCGCAGGAGCGAAGCTTCGGCCGCGCCGCAGCCAAGTGCTTTGTCAGCCAGCCGGCGCTGTCCGTCGCCATCCAGAAGCTGGAGGACGAACTCGGCGCCGCACTGTTCGAGCGGGGCAAGGGGGAGATCACCGTCACGCCGCTGGGCGAGCGCATCGTCGAGCAGGCGCAGAAGGTGCTGGAAGAGGCCGGACGCATCCGCGAAATCGCGATCGGCGGCCGCAACCAGCTGGTCGGGGTGCTGCGGCTGGGCGTCATCCACACGGTTGCACCCTACCTGCTTCCCGACCTGATCCCCGAGCTCCACGCCGCGGCACCGCAGATGCCGCTGGAAATCGAGGAGACGCTGACCGAGCACCTGGAAACAGGATTGAAGAGCGGCCGCGTCGATGCCGCGATCATCGCGCTGCCTTTCGACGTCGCGGGTGTGGTCACGGAGTTCATGTACGAGGAACCTTTCCAGGTCGTCGTCCCGCTCGGTCACAAGTGGGCGAAGCGCAAGGCGGTGGCCCCGGACGAGCTCGCGACCGAGCACACGATCCTGCTCAACGTCGGGCATTGCTTCCGCAACCAGGTGCTCGACGCCTGCCCGGAGCTCAACCGGTCGGATGCGATGGTGACCCGCACCAATTCGCTCGAGACCGTGCGCAACATGGTCGCGTCGGGACTGGGGGTTTCGGTGCTCCCGCGCGACGCGCTGACCCCGCGCTATCACAGCCAGCTGGTGGTGCCGGTGCCGTTCACGCAGCCTGCGCCGACGCGGCGCATCGCGCTCGCCTACCGCAAGAGCTTTCCGCGCCCCGATGCGATCGTCGCGCTGCGCGACAGCGTCGTGCGCTGCCGGACCACGCCACCGACGCGGGTTGCGCTGCGCGCGCGCCCGTGACGCCGGGCACGCGGCGGCGGAGTGCGGGTCGTCGATTCGCGTCTTTGGCCGCGCCGATTCCCGCGACTACAAGCCCAGCGCCGCGAACTCCGCCAGCGAGCCCAGGACGTAATCCGGCGGCGGGCCGTGGCGCTCGACCGGGAGCCCCAGGCGATTGATCCAGAACGTCGTGAATCCGAACGCCTTCGCGCCGGTCGCGTCCCAGCCGTTCGACGAGACGAATCCGATGTCGGCGGGCGCCATCCCGAGGCGGTCCACCGCGAGTTGGTAGACGCGGGGACTCGGCTTGTAGATCCCGGCCGCATCGACGGACAGCACGCCGTCGACATGGGGGGCGAGCGCCGATCGCGCGATCAGCGGATCGAGCATCGCCCGCGTGCCGTTCGACAGGATCCAGCGCGGACGCGGCGCAACCGACTCGAGCGCCGGCGTCGCGTCGGGGTAGGGCGCGAGGGCCCGATAGCCGTCGAGCAGGCGGGCCCGGGCAGCGGCGTCGAGTGCGATCGTCAGCTGCGACAGCGCATAGTCGAGGGCGTGGGCCGTCAGCGCGGAGAAGTTCTCGCGCGGCTGCGTTGGCGACAGCATCAGCGACTGCAGCCACGAGTACTCGAGCTGCTTCGTACGCCACAACTGCGTCAGGATGCCGCCTTGGCGGGGCGCGAACTCCTCGGCCAGCGCGGAGATCGATTGAACGTCGAACAACGTTCCGTAGGCATCGAAAACGAAGGCGGAGGGTTTGTGCATGGCCGGGCTGCAGGACAAAAAAAGAGGGGTTACGTTTGAGCGTAACCCCTTGGTTCATGTGGTGGGCGATACTGGGTTCGAACCAGTGACCCCTGCCGTGTGAAGGCAGTGCTCTACCGCTGAGCTAACCGCCCCGCGAACCCAGACAGGAGCCGCGATTTAACCACATTCGGGGGGCCCAGTTCAAACCCGATTCCCGGTTTTCAAGGAGATTTGCCAGGATACTGCGCACCAGATCGGTGCATAGGGGCGGCGTCGATGCCCCCCAGGCCGCGCCCGGACTGCCGGGAGCGGCCCTTGTGCACGATTTTTCAAACACTTAACGCCAATGGCTCGGCGCTTCCCCGAGCGGAGGGGGCGCGTTCGTCTGGCTTTGAACCGGTTGCCTCGGGGGACCGAGATCGCTCGGCTAGAATGATGTTCGACCCGCCGCCGCCGCCCGCCCTTGAATTCCATTCGCACCCGCTTCGCGCCGAGTCCGACCGGCTTCCTGCACCTCGGCAACATCCGCTCGGCGCTTTTCCCGTGGGCCTTTGCGCGCCACCACCACGGCACGTTCATCCTGCGCATCGAGGACACCGACCAGGAGCGCTCGACCCCCGAAGCCGTGCAGGCAATCATCGACGCGATGGCGTGGCTGGGCTTTGGCTACGACGAGGGGCCCTACTACCAGATGCAGCGGATCGACCGCTACCGCGCCGTGCTCGACGACATGCTCGCGCGAGGGCTCGCATATCGGTGCTACACGACGCCCGAGGAGCTCGAGGCCCTGCGCGTCGAGCAGATGGCGCGCGGCGAAAAGCCACGCTACGACGGACGCTGGCGTCCGGAGAACGTCAGGGACCGCAGGCCTCCCGAGGGCATCGCGCCGGTGATCCGGTTCCGCAACCCGGACGCCGGCGCCGTCGCATGGAACGATGCGGTCAAGGGCGCGATCTCGATCGCAAACGCAGAGCTCGACGACCTGGTCATCGCCCGCGGCGACGGTTCGCCCACCTACAATTTCTGCGTCGTCGTCGACGACATCGACATGCAGATCACCCACGTGATCCGCGGCGACGATCACGTCAACAACACGCCGCGGCAGATCAACATCATGCGCGCGCTGGGCGTGGAGCCGCCGGTCTACGCGCATCTGCCGACGGTGCTGACGCCCGAGGGCGACAAGCTTTCCAAGCGCCACGGCGCGCGCGGCGTGCTGCAGTACCGCGATGACGGTTACCTGCCCGAGGCGGTCGTCAACTACCTCGCGCGGCTGGGCTGGGCGCACGGCGATGCCGAGGTTTTCAGCGTCGACGAATTCGTCGCCTGGTTCGACCTGTCGGGTCTCACGTCGTCGCCGGGACGCTTCGACCCCGACAAGCTCAGGTGGCTGAACCACGAGCACCTGAGGCGCCTGCCCGACGCCGAGCTGGGGACGCGGCTCGCGCCGTTCCTCGCCGCGGCGGGCATCGACGTCGGCGCCGGACCCGCAGCCGAACGGGTCGCGGCGCTGCTCAAGGATCGCGCAGCGACCCTCTCCGAGATGGCCGAGGCCGCCCGCTATTTCTACCGCCCGGTTGGCGTGGAACCGGCGCTCCTCGCCGAGCAGGTGAGCGCCGCCAATCGCGCCGCGCTCGCCGAGCTGCACGCGGAATTCGCCGACCTGCACTGGACGCGCGAGATGATCGGCACTGCGCTCAAGGCGGCGGCGGCACGCCACGGCCTCAAGCCCGCGCAGGTGATGATGCCGCTGCGCGTGCTGGTCGCGGGAACGCTCAAGACGCCGGCGATCGACGCCGTGCTGGAACTCGTCGGTCGCGATGCAACGCGCGCGCGCATCGGAGCGGGACTGCAAATCTGACGCGCTTGGTACGCGGCGCCGGTTTCGGTAAAATACCAATTTCCGGAACTGGCCACCCATGACCAAGTTCGTGTTCGTGACCGGCGGCGTCGTCTCCTCCCTGGGGAAAGGCATCGCCGCCGCGTCGCTTGCCGCGATCCTCGCTTCCCGCGGCGTCCGCGTCACCAATCTCAAGCTCGATCCGTACATCAACGTCGATCCCGGGACGATGTCGCCGTTCCAGCACGGTGAGGTGTTCGTCACCGACGATGGCGCCGAGACCGACCTCGACCTCGGTCACTACGAGCGCTTCACCGACGTGCGGATGGCGAAGCGCAACAACTTCACGACCGGCCAGATCTACGAGAGCGTGATCCGCAAGGAGCGGCGCGGCGATTATCTCGGCGGCACCGTGCAGGTGATTCCGCACATCACCGACGAGATCAAGGCCTGGATCCAGGCCGCCGCCGGGGACGGCCCCGACGCGCCCGAAGTCGCGGTGGTCGAGGTGGGGGGCACCGTCGGCGACATCGAGTCACTGCCGTTCCTCGAGGCGATCCGGCAGATGGGCATCACGCTCGGGCGCGACAACGTCTGCTACATCCACCTGACGCTGGTGCCGTACATCCCGGCGGCGGGCGAGATGAAGACCAAGCCGACGCAGCATTCGGTCAAGGAGCTGCGCGAGATCGGGATCCAGCCCGACGTCGTGCTGTGCCGCGCCGATCGCCCGATCCCCGACGGCGACCGCCGCAAGATCGCGCTGTTCACCAACGTCGCGCCCGATGCGGTCATTCCGGCGCTCGACGCCGACACGATCTACAAGATCCCTGCGGCGCTGCATGCCGAAGGTCTCGACGTCATCGTCTGCAAGAAGCTCGGTATCAATCCGCCGCCCGCCGACCTCTCGATTTGGACGCAGCTCGTCGACGCCCTCGAGCACCCTGAGCGCGTCGTCGACATCGCGATGGTCGGGAAGTACGTCGACCTCACCGAATCGTACAAGTCGCTGTCGGAAGCGTTGACGCATGCCGGGATCCACACCCGGTCGCGCGTGCAGATCCACTACGTCGATTCGGAGGCGGTCGAGCGCGACGGCGTCGACGCCCTGCGCGGCATGCATGCGATCCTCGTCCCCGGCGGCTTCGGCAAGCGCGGCGTCGAGGGCAAGATCGCCGCGATCCGCCATGCCCGCGAGAACGGCGTTCCGTACCTCGGCATCTGCCTCGGCATGCAGCTCGCCGTCATCGAGTACGCCCGCCACAAGGCCGGACTCGCAGACGCGAACAGCACCGAGTTCGATCCGGGAACGCCGCATCCGGTGGTCGCGCTGATCACCGAGTGGCAGAACCGCGACGGCACGATCGAGAGGCGGGACGCCGCTTCCGACCTCGGCGGGACGATGCGGCTGGGCGCACAGCCCTGCGAAGTCGTGCCGGGCACGCTCGCGCACGGCATCTACGGCACGACGCGCGTGGCCGAGCGCCACCGTCACCGCTACGAGGTCAACAACCATTACCTGCCGCGCATCGAGGCGGCCGGCTTGCGGGTCGGCGCCTGGGCGAAGAGCAAAACGGCGGGCGACCTGTGCGAGATGGTCGAGCTGCCGCAGCACCCCTGGTTCTTCGGCTGCCAGTTCCACCCGGAATTCACATCGAATCCGCGCCGGGGTCATCCACTGTTCGTCAGTTTCATCCGCGCGGCGATCAGGCACCAGGAGGCTGCCGGCAGCGCCGCGCCGACGCCGCCAACCGAGCTCGTCGCGTCGGCGCCCGCCTGATGCACCACGCAATGCAGAGCCCATGCTGGAAGCACCCGGGGACGCCGCGATGAAGCTCTGCGGCTACGACGTCGGCCTCGATCGGCCGTTCTTCCTGATCGCCGGCCCCTGCGTCGTCGAGTCGAGGCAGCTCCAGGTCGATGTCGCCGGCGAGCTCAAGGGAATCTGCGCCGACCTCGAGATCCCGTTCGTCTTCAAGTCGTCCTATGACAAGGCGAACCGCAGCTCGGCGGCGTCCTTTCGCGGGCCGGGGATGGACGAGGGGCTGCGCATCCTCGCCGACGTCAGGCGCCACGTCGCGGTGCCGGTCCTGACCGACGTGCATGCGGAGGACGAGATCGCCGCCGCCGCATCGGTCGTCGACGTCCTGCAGACGCCGGCATTCCTCTGCCGCCAGACCGACTTCATCCAGGCGGTCGCGCGCGCGGGCAAGCCGGTCAACATCAAGAAAGGGCAGTTCCTCGCCCCCGACGACATGCGCCAGGTGGTCGCGAAGGCGAAGGCTGCGAGCGAAACCGACAACATCCTGGTCTGCGAACGCGGGGTGTCGTTCGGCTATCACAACCTGATTTCGGACATGCGCTCGCTCGCGATCATGCGCGGGACCGGCTGCCCGGTGGTGTTCGACGCGACGCATTCGGTGCAACTGCCCGGCGGCCGAGGCACGTCGTCGGGGGGGCAGCGCGAAT